>JANNRO010000248.1:0-20438 GCA_031401505.1 Planctomycetia bacterium | reverse complement strand
CGGCGACGTCGAGCTGGATGACCGCAAGCTGTCCCGCCGCCATTGCCGCTTCTATGCCGCGGTCGACGGATGGCGCGTCTCGGATCTCGAGTCCCGCAACGGGACGACGCTCAATGGCACCCCCGTGCTCGACGACCGGCTGACGGAAGGCGACCGAGTCGAGATCGGACAGGCCGTCTGTACCGTGTCGTTCCCCCGCGGCGTGTCGGATGCGACACCCCACGTGTCGGTACCGATCCAGTCGTCGATCAAGCCCGACCCGTCCGCCGCGTTCGGACTGCCCCTGCCGCCGCCCAAGACCGAGGTCGCGGAGCTTCGCGGCGAGGTTCGTGTGCTCGAGCATCTCGTCGCGGTCAACGCGAAGATCGCCGAGTTGTCCGACGAGGACCCGCTCCTCGACGCGATCCTCGACGCCTCGGTCGAGTTGCTCGGTGCGCGGCGCGGCTTCCTGCTGCTGGCGGCCGAGGATCACGTCGTCGTCCGTCGGGCCCGACGTTCCGGCCACCTGGAACTCGAAGACCCGAGCAACGCGATGTCGATCTCGATCGCGCAACTCGCGATCCGCGAGGGTCACAGCGTCCTGACGGCCGACGCGGCGATCGACGGGCGATTCGACGGGATGGAGAGCGTCGTCAACCTGGGCCTCCACAGCATCGTGTGCGTGCCATTGAAGGCGAAGGACAAGACGCTCGGCGTCATCTACATCGACAATGCGGAACTCACCGGGGCCTTCGGTCCCGGCGACGTGCGGCACCTGGAGGTGTTCGCGGCGCAGGCGAGCGTCGCGCTCGAGCAGTGCCGGGCCCGCCGTGAAGCCAAACAGCGCCGACGGGAAATCCTCAAGCAGTCCCGACGCATCGAACGGCTGAACGAACGGCTCCGACGCATCTTGAGGCGCCGTACGGACGCGTTGAAGCGTGCTCGGGAAGATCTGGTCCAGCAGGCCGACGAGCTGGGGTTGAAGTACCGGTACGACCAGATCGTCGGTCGCAGCCCCGCCATGCGCAATGTGCTGCGGCTCGTCGATCGCGTGACCGATCTGGCGCTCCCCGTGCTCGTGGTGGGGGAGTCGGGCACGGGCAAGGAACTGATCGCGCGGGCGATCCACTTCAACGGCCCGCGGCGTCGCGCGCGGATCGTGGGCGAAAATTGCGCCGCCGTGCCCGAGGCCCTCATGGAGAGCGAGTTCTTCGGCTATGCGCGCGGCGCGTTCACCGGCGCCGTGCGTGACCACCCCGGCCTCTTCGAGCAGGCCGACAAGGGAACGCTCTTCCTCGACGAGGTCGGGGAGACGTCGCCCGAGATGCAGAAGAAGCTCCTGCGCGTGCTCGAAGAGGGCGAAGTGCGACGGGTCGGCGGAAAGACGGCGATCCAGGTCGACGTGCGGATCATCTCCGCGACCAACCGCGACCTGTCGGGGATGTTGAAGTCGGGCGCGTTCCGGGAAGACCTCTACTACCGGCTGGCGGGCGTCGTGATCGAGTTGCCGCCGCTTCGCGACCGACGCGAAGACATCGAACCCCTCCTCCTTCACTTTCTCGCCGAGGCGATCCCCGGCGTCCCGGCGGCCGCCCGCATCGAGCCGGCGACGGTCGACCTCCTGTCCGCCTACGACTGGCCGGGCAACGTGCGGGAGTTGCGCAACGAAGTGCGTCGTCTCGTCGCCCTGTCCGAAGGAGGGGCGATTCGCCCCGAGCACCTGAGTTCGCGCATCACCGCGTACCGCGCTCCGGACCTCGAACGGTCGCCGGTTCGTGAACTGCGTCCCCTCGTCGAAGACCTCGAACGGCGCGTACTCCGAGCCACGCTGCTGCGGCACGGATGGAACAAGAGCCGGGCGGCCGAAGAACTCGGACTCTCGCGTCTGGGCCTGCGCAAGAAACTCGAGCGGTACGGCATGGACTCCGAGCAACCCTCGAAGTGAACCCGTCCCGCCGTGACCGACGATGCGCCGGGGTCCACTGGCAACCAAGTTCGCTTTCGTGCCGGGGCCGCTTACTCGGCTTCGATGGCGCCGGCCGATTCCGGTTCGATCCGCGGGCGAACTTCGGGCGTGCGGCGTGACGGCTCGGCTCGGAAGACGTTGCCGCGCAACGAGTTCCGACTCTTTTTCGGATCTCACCAACGTTCGGAATAAGCATTGCAATCCTTGACGGTGAACGAGTAGGTTCCCGACCCCTCTTCCCGGGAGCGCCCCGCGCGCCTCGGAAGGCCTTTACGAATCCCGGAGACCCCCGCCGATGGCTCGGTTGATCGTAGTTTCGGGCGCCCCCGACGGCGGGGATCGAACGGTTGAATTGAAGGGCGATTCCGTCTCCGTGGGACGTGACGCCACCAACGCCATCCCCCTCGACAAGGAGGGGAAGGCCTCTCGCCGCCACTGCCAGGTCACCCCCGTTTCGGGTGGCGCCTACGAAGTGTCGGACTTGAAGTCCACGAACGGCACGCGGGTGAACGGCGAAGCGGTCGAGCGTCGACGGCTGCGGCACGGGGACGTCATCGAGGTCGGGCTGACACGAATCCGCTTCGAAGACGAGGCGCAGGCGGCGGCGCAGGCCGCGACCGGCGACGCCTGCTATCTCGAATGGACCAGCGGCGACCGCAAGGGCGACCGACTCGCGTTGACGGCCGCTCGCACGACGCTCGGACGCCGCGACACGAACACGGTCCCCCTCGAAGACAAGATGGCGTCGGGTCACCACGCCGAGATCACCAAGGACCTGAACGGCTTCACGGTTCGGGACCTTGGCTCGACGAACGGCACGCTCGTCAACGGCGAACCGATCACCGAAGTCCTCCTGAAGCACGGGGATCGCGTCCGCATCGGGAACGCGAGATTCGCGTTCAAGGACCCGTCGATGAAGGACATCGACGTCGGCGACGCCGGAGCCGACGACGACGCGGGCGACTGGGGCATGATGGCCGAGGTCGACGCGACCGCGCGCGCCAAGGGCGGCGGAAAGGGACTGGCGGCGGCGGCCTTGCTGATCGCGGGGCTCGGCGGCGGCGCGTATTTCGCCGCCACCCGGGAGTCGAAGGTCGAGGACGCCGCGTTCGACTTCGCCAATCAGATCGAGGATGGCGCGTTCGATTCTCCCGACCTGCTCGCCTGGGGCCCCGACGAAGGCGCGCCGCTGACGGTCGAGCGCGCCACCGCGGGCGGGGCGCCCAAGGGCGGGCCGCACCTCGTCGTACGACGCTCCGATTCGGGCGGAGCAGGCGTCGCGGTCGCGAGTTACTCGGAAGAACTCGATACGAAGGAAAACGGCACCTATCGCGTTTCGGCCCGCATGTCGCGCGACGGCACCGGGCCGGCCGCACTGGCCGTGCAGTGGAGTCGGCTCGGCAACGTCCGGTCGGGCTCCACCGCGGTCTCCCAGTCGGTCCGTGTCGGGTCCCCCGAGCGCACGGGCGCCTGGGGAAGCGTCGAGCGCATCGTGCGTCGGCCCGCGTGGGCGAAATCGGGTCGACTCGTCATCGTGGTCGGGCCCGACGCGACGGCACGACTCGACGACGTGCGATTCGAGGACGCCGCTTCGGCGCTGGCGCCGGCCGGACGGCTCGAGGGCGACAAGGGCATCGACGTGATCGTGTCGTCCGCCGGAGGCATCGACCTCATCCGCAACTCGACCGTGCTGGCCGTCGGCGCGACGCCGTGGGCTCGATTCGCCGACGGGCGCGTGGTCGGGGGACCGGCGCAGTTCGTCATCGATGGTGCGCCGAGCTCGGGCGGCGACGGTTCGCTCGACGTAAAGGGTCGGCTGGTCGATGACAAGGGTTCGGTGCCGGCCTCCATTCGCTGGTCGAAGATCCCCGAGGGGCTCTCGGCGGCGATTTCGGTCGACGGGGCGGAGGCCGTCGGACTCTCCGCCGACTTCCCGCGAGCGCATCTTTCCGAACAGTTGAAAGTGCGCAGCGGCGCCGGCTCGAAGGTCGTGGAGCCCGCGGCGGGGATCGACCTCGACGGGACGACCCGGGTGCTGGTCGGCGATGCGGAGCGACGTGCCGACGTCAATCGGCCCGAGACGCTGCTCGCGCTCGATCTTCCGTCCGACGCGGCCGATGCCGCGAAAGCCGGTCGCCTCGCGACCTACGCCGCCGACGACACGGGTCTCCTGCGCGTCGCGCTCTGGCGAACGGGTGCCTCGGGCATCGTTCGCGTCGTCATGAACTTCGACGGCGAGCGGCAACGTGCGCAGCAGGCGCTGCGCGAAGCCAAGACGCTCGTCGACAAGGCTCCGGGACCCGGCATCAAGCGGCTCGACGCCGTCGCCGACGAATTCCCGTTCGAAGCGGAGATCCGCGCGCAGGCGCTCTCGGCCGCGCGCGCGCGCGAAGATCGGGCGAAGAAGGACATGCAGGGGTTGCAGCAGGCGCTCGATCTCTTCGCGGTCTACCGCGATCGACCCTCGCTCGACGACGTCATGCGGCGGTCCGACGAACTCGACCGACAGTTTCCCGATTCGCCCAACCCGCTGGGTCAGGAAGCGACGATCCGCGATACGGTCGCGAAGGCGAAGGACGCGAGATTGTCGTACGAGATCGCGGCCGCCGGCCCGGAGGTCAAACGGTTGACCCGGCTCGCGAAGCTGCTCGAACAGGAGCCGGGGTTCGAGGTGATGGCGGCGCTCTACTACGACGCGGTCGTCCACCGGTTCGGCGATCTCGAGACGATGGCGCCTGCGGGCCCGCTGCCCGAGCAGATCGCCGACAGCCGCAAGAGTCTCGCGGCGTTGCTCGAGAAGCCCGGTGTCCGAGAGTCCTTCCCGAAGTTGGGGAACTAGCCATGGCGAACTCGGGCATCGGCATCGTGATCGGCGGACACACCGTGCGCGGTTTGTCCGTGCGCAAGAAGGGCGAGACGTACGTCGTGACGAAGGTCGTCTCGGCGTCCGCCGACGAGGTCTCCGTCGCCGATGCGGGGCGATTCCTCGCGTCCAAGGGCTTGAAGGGCGCACCGGTGACGCTCGGGCTCGCGGGCCGTGACGTCATCATCCGCTACAACCAGGTTCCACCGGTGCCCGAGTGGCGGCTGAAGAACCTGATGAAGTTCGAGGTGATGGAGGTCTCGGGGCAGTCCGGTGGCGAGGTATCCGCCGACTACCGCAAGCTCAATCTCCCCGACCCGGACGGGACGCGCGGCGAGGACACCGTGCTCGTCTGCCTCGCCCGCAATCCGTATCTCGAGCCCCTGCTCGCCTCGCTGGCGGCGGGAGGGTTCACCGTAGCCGGCGGCTCGGCCAACAGCATCGGCGTCTTCAACGCGTTCGCGATCAACGCGACCTACCGGGAAGACGAGACGTGTCTGCTGGTCAACGTCGGCGGTCAGGGCATGGATCTGGCCATCGAGCGCGGCGGCGAGCTGCTGTTCGCGCGCAACGCGAGCCCCGGTGGTCAGGCGTACACCGACGCCATCGCCTCGGCGTTCTCGACGACGCCGGCGAAGGCGGAGGTGATGAAGGTCACCAAGGGTGACGTCACGCCGCGCGGTCAGGCGAAGTATGCCGACGGTACGGCCGAGAAGATCGCCAACGCGATCATGGGTACCGCGGGCCAGGCGGCGCAGTTGATCCAGTCGACGCTGATGATCGGGCGAGCGCAGTGCAAGTTGCCCGATCTCAAGGTCGACCGCGTCCTGCTCTCGGGCGGCGGTGCGTCGCTCAAGGGACTCGATGCCTATCTGAAGAACGCGATGGGCGTCCCGGTCGAACGGTTCGACCCGTTCTCGGGGTGCGACCTGACCGAACTCTCCGACGACGAGCGCGCGCTCCTGACCGAGAAGCCGCACGAGTTCGCGGCCGTACTCGGCCTCGCGCAGACGCAGCTGGCGCCGGCCGCGTTCGCGCTGGCGGTGATCCCGGAAGCCGTGCGCCGCAAGCGCGACTTCGCGACGAAGGGCGTGTTCTCGATCGCCGCGGCGGCCGTGGCGGTCGGTGCGCTCGCCATTCTCTACACCTCGCGCAAGACGGCGTCGGAGGCGGTCGCCGTACAGGTGAAGCAGCTCAACCGCGACAACGACCAGAAGGTCGCGGCGCCGCAGAAGGAATTCAAGCTGGCGCTCGCGAAGCTCCAGGAGACGCGCGAGAAGCACCGCCGGCTGTCCGAGATGGCGGCTCCGGGAGCGCTCTTCTCCGACGCGTTCGGACTGCTGCAGGCGAACTTGAAGGAACATCCCGAGGTCTATCTCATCGACACGACGCTGCAGGTGGACGACGCGACCCCGACGTTCGGCTTCTGGCATCCCAAACAGGGCAACCAGGGTGGATATCAGGAGCGCGCGCAATCGCGCACCGAGCGCTCGGCCACCATGAAGGTCGTCGGTCAGGTGAGCGCCGTCACCGAGCCGCAGAAGGTCTTCAACGACTTCGTCCAATCGTGCAAGCTCGTCGGCCTCTCGAAGGCGCTCGTGGTGCGCACGAGCAAGACGTTCGACACCCAGAAGCGCCAGTTCGAGTTCGAGATCTCGCCCGGGACGTCGTTCCGGCCCCGGGGCATCGACGCGGCCGTCGCGGTCTCGCCGTGGTTGCTCCGCCGGGCGGTGCTGGTGCCGGCCGAGGGTTCGACGACCGCGGAGCTGGCTTCGGTCCGCGGCGTCGATCTCGAGGGCGTCGAGACGACGGTGCCGAAGGAGCAGATCGACGAGAAGGATTGGGCCCGGCTCGTCGAGATTCTGCCCAAGGAAGGGAACTAGCCATGGACGAGCTCTGGCAGCGATACCGCGCGTTCTGGACGCCCGTCCTCTGGGGCATCGGGGCGTTTCTGGCGGGCTTGATCGTCGTCCACATGTTCACCGACGACCCCGAGGCGGGCATCAAGGGCAACGAGAACCGGAGCAAGTCGATCGCGCGGCAGGTCGCGCCCAACGCCCGGCAGATCCGCGTCGCCAAGGACAGCACCGAGGAACTCGAGAAGCGCGTGGCCGCGTTTTCGAAGCTGCTCGACCAGCGTCACGGAGACTCCGACGAGTCGATCCCGGCGTACGTCGAGCAGGCGTTGAAGGCCGCCGTCCTGCGGGGCACGCGTCCGGCCGACCCGGCGGCGTTCGACGGCGACACCGCGGCGGCGGCGCAGGCGAACGTGCTCTACGAGCAGTTGCGCAACGACCGTTTGAAGGCGCTGCAGAGCCAGGACCCCAACGTCTCGTTCTCCCGCATCAAGGCCGACGTCGTCCAGGCGCTCGCCATCCGGGCGAACCGTGCCGACGTCGACGTCGATGCCGAGGAGTTCGGGCTCGCGATTGCGTCGGTCGACCGCACGTCGCTGCCGAGGTATCTCGCCAACCTCGCGCTGCTCGCGACGGTGGTCGACGTGGCGATCCGCGAAGGCGTGCGCAGCATCGACGGCGTCGCGCTGATGCCGTCGGAAGTCCGCGGATCGGTCGAGTCGGCCGAGCCGTTCCTCCAGGAGTGGCCGATCAAGATCGACATCACCGGGCCGCCCGAGGCGTTGACGGCGATCCTCGACATGTTGACCGACCCCAAGCGCCCGACGGCGCTGGGTTCGTCGTCCTGGAAGCAGGTCGCCAAGAAGGAAGGCCTCGTCAAGGGCGAGTTCAAGCTCTACAGCGTCCGCGTGAGGCCTGCCGCCGCGCTCGGACTCGAGAAGGAAGAGGGTTAGCCGAATGGTTCTCGTCGCCGGTTTCTTCGGCTCGTTCGTCCTCTACCTGGCGCTCGGTCTCCTCGCGCTCCTCGCGACCGCGGGGCTCGACAAGCTCCTCGGCAAGGAACGCGCGCTGCTCGTCTACGTCCTCGGCGTCCTGGGGCTGACGTGGGCGTTGAAGCCCGCGATGCCCCCTCGCATGTCGCCGTCGCCGACGTCGCTCGCGTTCAAGTCGCTGCGCAACGACCCGACGAGCCCGGTCAAGGCGACGATCGACCCGTTCGCGCGCGAACCGCTCGCGCTTCGAGGCGCGCGCAATGCGTTCCAGGAGATGTCGGACACGAGTCCGCTACCCCCCGAGCGCATTCCCGAGCCCCCGGGTGTCCCGCTCGCGTTCCCGCTCCCCCCGACGGTGCCGGGCGTCGGATTCCCGGCGCGCCATCACTATCGCGGGGTGTTGCCGACGACGTCGCTGCCCGCCCCCGGTGCGGCGCCGGCATCCGATGCCAAGCCCGCCGCGGGGATGCCGGAGGTTCCCGCCGACGGATTCTTCTCGTACGTCGAGACGCCGGAAGACGTCTACGACTGGATGACGGACGGGGGGCAGAAGGTCTTCATCTATCTGCGTGCCATCGACGACGCGAAAGAGAAGTCGCCCGAGTTCAACGATCCCGCGACCGGGCTCAAGTGGATGCTCGAGGGCGGCGAGGCTCCTCCGGGCTCGCAGAAGGTCTGGGCCGACCTGTCGGTTTCGTTCTCGTACGTGGGCTCGGAGGCCGACGCGAAGAAGAAACTCGACGGCCGCAGCCTGACGAAAATCCGTCAGTCGGCGCCGACCTCGATCGCGGCCAGCAAGCACGAAACGTGGCACCTGCGTAACTCGATCGACAACATGTACGTGCGTGCCTGCCGCAAGCAGGGACGCGCGCGCGCCGAAGATCTCTCCGTCGAGCAGATGAAGTCGGTCGCGGCCGAGATGGCACGCGTCGGCGAGACGGGCAAGGATTTCGGGAAGGGATGGGACAAGGCGATCGAGGTGTTGAAACTCGCGCTCGCCAAGTGCAAGCAGCCTCCGACCCGCGATCCGACGGACGTGCTGCTCGCGCTGATCGACGCGTATCGCGCGCGACAGAACGAGCGGGAACTGATCGCGACGCTGACGGAGTACATGGCGAACGCGAAGCAGGCGTCGGCGGGCGCCGATGCCGCACGTTGGCTGGGCGACGTCTTCCTCTCGAGGCTCCGCCTCGCGCAGCGCGCCGTCGAGTTGTACGACGTGGCCATCAGCTCGCAGCCGGGCTCGAAGAGCACGCTCGAGGGACGCGGCGACGCGAAGTCGTATCTCGGCCGCCATACGGACGCGTTGAAGGACTATCGCGACGCGTCCGCGGCCGGCGGTCGGGCGACGTCCGCCGTCAAGGAGGCCGAGGCTCTGCTGCGCATGGGCAAGCTCCCCGAGGCCATGGCGGCGGCACAGTCGGCGCTCGGCGCGGGCGCGTTCGATCCCCGCGCGCTGCTCGTCAAGGGTGCCGTCCAGTATGCGATGGGAGACGTCCAGGCGGCGAGTGACACGTTCCGCCAGATCTGCGTGCTCCCGAGCGACGACGCCACGCGTCGGCATCGTGCCGAGGCGCTGTACGACCTCGGCCTGTGCGAGTGGAGGCTCGGGCACACCGAGACGGCGTCCGCGGCCTTCGACGCCGTCGAGACGGCCCTGCGGCGCGGTTCGTCGCGCGGGCGCAATCCCGATGAAACCGTCTCCCCCGAACTCGGCCGCGCGATGATCCAGCTGTCCGCCGGCAACGTCGGCGAGGCGCACGATGCGCTCGATCGAGCGCTCCTCCTGGCGCCGGGCGTCGCCTACATCGAGTTCCTCGCCGGATGGATCGCCACGAACCGACGCGACGCCGCGGCGGCCCGCGCCCGATTCGAAGGAGCGCTCGCGATCGCACCCGAACTGTACGAACTCGACGGCTGGCTCGCCGAGACGCGCCTGCGGGCGGCCGAGGCCGCGGTGCTCGAGGGCGTGCCTCCGGCCGACCGTCTCTCCGATTTCGAGGCCGCCGTGCGGTACGCCGAGCGCGCGTCGGCTCGCGAGACCGAGATCAATCCGAAGAACACCGACTTCGCGGTCCGCGAGGCGCTCGTGCGTCTGCGCCAACAGCAACTCTCCGAACGACGCCGCTTCGAGGCGGCTCTGAAGACCGCGAGCGACATCCTGACCCGGACGCGCGAAGAGCGCCGCGCGCTCGCGATCCGGGGCTACTGCAACTACCGCCTCGGCGTCGGCGAGCCCGAGAAGTACGGCGAGTGCCTGCGCAATTTCCAGTCGATCCTCGATCTCCCCGCGGCGCCGGGCGACCCGCTGAAGGCGTACGCACAGCAGTGCCTCGACATCGTCAAGCGGTGGCAGGCGCTCGAAGAGAAGACCGTCGAGTTCGCGGAGAACAAACTGTCGACGGAGTGGGACGCCGGACAATCGCACGGCATCCGCGTCAGTCCCGACGAGGGCTGGCTGGTCTTCAAGGATCTGACCAAGGGCGCCGGTGCGACCGACGACGGCACGGAGAGCGACCCGACCGCGTTCGCCAAGACGAAGAAGCTCGTCGGCAAGGAGACGATCGAACTCGTCCAGACGTGGTTCCGGATTCCGACCAAGGGCCCCGATGGGACGGTGCTGAACACGATCACCTTCGGCCTCGTACTCCAGCCGCCCTCCCAGGCGAAGGGCGGTCTGGTCAAGGGTCAGGGCATCGGCGTCTTCTACGTGAAGGGCAAAGTCTGGCTGAAGGTCACCGGCGGCAACGACAACTACTACAAGGACGGTGCGCTCCATCTGGCCAAGAAGAACACCGCCGATCTCGCGAGTCCCGACATCGACTGGCCCGAAGACAAGGACGGTCGCGGCGTGCTCGTCGAGATCGAGCGCAAGAGCGGCGACGGAGACATGGTGGTCCGCGTCGGCGGGCAGGAGGTCTTCGCTGATCGGATCGCTTCGTTCCGGCGCGCGAAGGGAGACCTCGAGTTGTGGCTCGGCGGTTGGACGCCGACCGCCACGCTGTGGAACGTCGCGGTCGACAAGATCCGCGTCGTTCGGAGGAAGCCGTGATGGTCCCCGTTGCGCTGCGTGAAGCCCCGCTCGGTGACGCGTGCGCCCGCCGTCGTGGTCCGCGCGGCTTCTCCTTCGTCGAGATCCTCGTCGTCATGGGGATCATCGCGGTCCTCGTGGGCCTGGGCCTCGCGGCCTTCAAGATCGTCTCGGGCAAGGCACCCGAGGTGAAGACGAAGGCGTTGCTCCAGAAGATGCGCGCCAACTGCGACGCCTGGCGCGGCGCCTACAAGATGACGCTGCCGAGCGACCTCCAGCGGATCAAACTGATCGGGATCCCGCTGACACCGGGCAAGCCGCAGCCGCCCAACACGACCAACGCCGAGATCGAGTCGGTCGTGCAGTGCCTGACGATGCCCGGGTTCGACCACAATCCCGACATCGACGGCGATCTGATGAATTCCGACGACGACAAGCTCGACAAGGCGTTCGCCAAGAGCGGCACGCCCGACCTGTTCGAGGTGAAGGACGCATGGGGCAACCCGTTGATCTACTTCACCGACATGGACTACGCGAAGGCCGAGAAGGATCCGCCGACCGTCCTATGCGGCGAAGAGTCGATGGCCAACGCCGGCGCCGCCGTCAACCCGAAGCCCTGGCGCAACGTGAACACGGACGGCACGCCCGGTGCGTTCGCGCAGTCGGGCGGCTACCAGCTCTACTCGATGGGCCCCGACGGCATCCCCAACACGGACGACGACATCACGGCGTGGGCCCGAGATACGACGAAGTGAACCGAAGCGCTTCCCGCCCCGTTGCCCCGAGACCGCCGCAGGCGCGCGGGGGGTTCACGTTCCTCGAGATCCTCGTGGTCATGGGCATGATGGCGATCCTCCTGGGCCTCGGGATCGGCTTCATTTTCGGCGTCGGCAAGAAGGCGATCGCCATGCAGGCGGCGTCGATCCTGTCGGAGTCGGGCAGCCGCTGCCAGAACATGAGCGCCGGGGGCAAGCGAGCGACGCTCGACTTGAGACGGGTCCAGGTCGACGGCAACGACCGATTGGTCGTCATGACGTCGGTTTCGCGCAACATCCTGACGGCCAATTTCTCGATCCCGCCGAAGGACCAGCCCGGCGCCGAGTGGTACGTCAACGCGGCGGGCGGCCCGGACCTCGCGACCACCAGCGGCAACGTCTCGATCGACCCCGACGGGCAGTCCGGCGGAGCGGCGAAGTTCGCGGGCAACGGCTCGGTCGACTTCGGGTCCCGTTCGGGATTCGCGATGACCGACGGCGTCGACATCGAATGCTGGGTCCGGCCCGACGGAGGGCGCGGGACGTCCACGCTCCTCAAGTGCGATTCCGACCTCGGAAAACTCTGGACGCTCCAACTCGAGCGGCAGGTGGGAGCCGAGGCGTTCCGTCTCGTCTTCACGTGCCATCTCGTCAACGCCAACGCCACCGGTGCTGCCAATCCGGTCCCTCACCGCTTCAGCACGTCGCCGGCCGTCCACTCGGGCATGGGGAAGTTCACCCACATCGAGGCGTCGTATGACGGGCGGGAACCGTCGATCCGTGTGGACGGCGTCGAGCGCTACGTGCCCGACGTGCGGGGCGCGCGCGTGACGACGGCCGAAGCGGTCATCACGTGGAAGTTCGCGACGCCTCCCTCGGGGGTCGCGCGCATCGTGCTCTCCGACCCGGCGCAGCCGTTCTCGGGGTGGGTCGACACGCTGACCGTCGGCGGCGTGTTCCGCAACGACGAAGACGTGCGCATGCTGCCGCTCGACGTGACCGTCGTCGGACGAAAACTCCCGCTGCGCGTGCCGTTCTTCAACGGACGCGTCGACCCGGCCGACCCGATCGCGCGGGCGGGCGACGTGATCGTCCATCTCGCGAGCCCCGGCGACGCCGATTCCGGCGGCCTCTACGAGATTCGTTTCGGCCGCTACGGCTCGATGCCTCCGCCTCGACGCGTGATCACGCAGGGCGGCGCACCGCCCGGGTCGGGTCCGATCACGCCGGGCGGGAACGCGCCCGCGATGGATGGTGGCGGTACGCCGCCCGCCGACGGCGCAACGGAGCGTGGCATGTGATGACCACCGCGTGCTCGAATCGACTCCGGGATCACCGTCCGGCCCCCGGGTTCACGATCCTCGAACTGCTCGTCGCGATGTCGATGTTCGCGATCCTGGGCATCGCCGTCGTCTCGCTGCTTGGTCAGGGGTTGAACCTTTTCACTTCCGGCACCGCCGACACCACGATGCAGGATCGTGTGCAGGCGATCCTGCCCGTGATCCGCGAAGACTTCGCCGCGATCCAACCTGCCGAGGCGCCCGAAGTACCTCCGCCGCCCGCCCCCGAAGGTGCTGACGTCGCGATCACGCCGACCCAGTCCGCGGTCGCCATCCACGGCCCCCTCTGCCAGTTGATGGCCAATACGGTGAAGTTGAAGAACCTCGGCAGCGACCGAGCCATCGAGTGCTACTACGTCGCCTTCGTGCGCAGCAACGCCCGCGAGGGCGAGGACTCGATCCTGCGCAACGCCGGCTCGACGCCCGCCGGGTCGGGCATCCAGTTGAAGGCCTACGAGCCGTCCACCGTCGAGTCGGGGACGACGGGCAATCTGCTCGCGACGGGCGGTCTGCAGGAAATCGTCTACATCGCGATGCCCGACGATCCCGACATGCCGGGCATGCTGACGCTCTATCGGCTGTTCCGCGCACCGGCGGGCGGCCCGAAGTCGCTCCTCGCGTCCGTCGGCGGGGTGCCCGTCAATTTCGATTCCGTCGAAAAGGTCCGCGCGGCCGGTCGTCCGGTGCTCGACGGCGTCATCCATTTCGGCGCGACGTTTCGCAACGTGTTCGCGACGTCGTGGAGCGACGGGGCGGGCGCCGGGAAGGTGATGGACGGCTCGGCGTACGTGGGCCCGATCTGGGACTCGACACGGGCCAACGATCCGAAGTTCGCGATGCACAAAGGCAAGGAGAGCCTCGGCGACGTGCGCGACGACGTCTTCCCCGCGATGGCGCGCATCGACCTGACGCTGGCCATCGAGGGTCCCTACGGCTTCAACCGGGGCGAGGCACTCGTCGGGGCGCCCATGACGCTCGACGATCGGCGCGTCGTTCTGACCAGCATCGAACCGCTCTTTCGCCCGGGTCCGCTCGAGCGCTTCATCAAGATCGACGCTGAGTGGATGTCGGTCAACGCCGAGGCGACCGACTTCGGCGAGAAGCGCATCACGGTCGGCCGCGGAAAGCGCATGACGAAGGCGGTCGAGCATCGCGTCGACGAGCCGGTCTACTTCGGCTACCCGGTCACCACCGACGTGACGCTCCTTTTCAAGGATCGCTATGCACGCCGCTAGCGCTCCCTTTCAAGCGGGCCGAGACCCCGGCCGTCGGACGCCGGTCCCGACGTCGCGTCGGGCCCCGTCGGCCTCCCCCCCGACGCGCGGGTTCACGCTGATCGAGGTGCTGATCGCGATGTCGCTCCTCCTCGTCGGAGGGGTCAGCGTCCTATCGGTCTTCACGCTCGCGGTCGTCCACCGGGTCGAGCGCGACATCGAGACGAAGGTCGATCTCCTGCGGCCCGAGGTCAAGACGCTCGCGCAGGACGCGGTGGACGGCGCCAAGAAGGGGCTGCCGCCGGGCAACCTCGTCGAAGTCGCCACCTCGCAGCCCGGATTCACGCTCACTTGCTCGTTCGAAAAGAGTCCCAACGGCGAGCCGGCCTGGGTCGCTCGTCCGACGTTGTCCTACCGGGGAAAAGTCCTGCGCCAGGGCCGCTTCCCACCGATCTGGCTGTCCCGATCGACGTTCGATCCACGTAGATAGGGGGGCGGGAGTCCGCCCCTACGAGGTTCATCATGACGCCTTCCCGCCTGTTGTTCCGCCCGGTCGTCTGGCTCGCCCTGGGCGCCGTCGTCGCGACCTCCACACCCGCCCGCGCCGAGCGCGTGCCCCTGAAGACCGGGGAGACCGTGCTCGGCAAGTTGATCAACGAGAAGAGCAACGAAAATGTCGTCGTGATCGAAGACTACGTCTCCGGCGGCCAGCGCGAGTTCGTCTGGGAGGCGGTGTCCGACGAGGACGCGCGTCGGATCAAGATCATCCTCGGCATCCTCGATTCAAGCGCCAACGAGATGGTGAAGGGTGAATTGATCGTGTTCCGCCTGAACGCGGGCTCCGGAGAAGTTCGGGGCATCGTCGAGAAGACCGAGAACGGCGTCATCCATCTCCGCAACGTGTCCCAGAAGGAGCCGCTCCGGATCGCGCAGACCGACGTCATCTCCCGCGAGCCGATCGAACTCGACCCGCAGGACGTGTGGTCGCTCGCCGAAGTCGTCGAGCGGCGGCTCGCGGCGAACCCACCCCAGGATGCACGGAGCTGGATGCAGCACGCGCAGTTCTGCGAGCGCGTCGGGGCCTATGAGCAGGCGAAGGAGGCCTACGACACGGTCTCGACCGACGAGACGTTTCTGCAGCGCGAACTCGCGCGGACAAGCAGCGTGCGCATGGCGGCGTTGATCGCCGACAAGAGTTCGTTCGAGGAATTGCGCGACCTGCGCGTCTCGATGGGGGCCAATCTCTGGAAGAAGGTTCGGGAGGGCGTCGAGAGTTTTCTGACGCGCCACCCGGAAGCGAGCGACCCGGTCAAGAAGAAGCTCGAAGACCTGAAGGTCGAGTTCACCAAGCGGCGCACGACCTACTTCGCAGGGCAGGCGGGTGCAGCGCTCGAGAAAGTCGTCCGTCGCGCGATCGAGTTGAAGGTTCGCCCGAAGGACGCCGTCTTCAACGACGTCCAGGCGTGGATTCGCAAGGACGTGATCGAGGAGTCGTTCGAGGCGCTCCTGAAGCAGCTCCAGGCGCGCGACCCGGCGGTCACGGCCGAGGAGACGAAGTCATTCTTCGAGGCACGGCCGAAGAAGGCGAACGGCTGGAGGCGCGCCAGCTACGACTCGGGCTCGTTCCTGATCGAGCCGGCGAAGATCAAGCCGCCGAGCGGCCAGCCCAAGCAGGGGCCCGGCACGAAGAAGGGCAGCAACAACTCCGGTCCCGCGGTCGTGATCCCGGTGCCCAAGCCGCCGACGCGCGATACGTGGTGGGAGACGGCGACGGGCGAGATCCGGACGAAGTTCTGGTGGGCGACGTTCGTCGAGAAGGCCGCGCTGTACGAGACCCAGCCCAAGCATGATCGGATCGCCTGCACGGCCTGCGACGCCGCCGGCAAGCTGACGAAGCTCGGGACGGCGGGCGCGAGTCTCGAGTACCTCTGCCCGCGCTGCGGGGGCTCGCAGTACGACCAGGTGGTGGTGTACCGATAGCGGGGCGCGTCCCGACCGAGGCGGCATGGCGCGCCGTGCGGGGAGGGCCGATCGACGCTCCGGGCCCCCGGCGCACGCCTCTCGATGCCGGACCCGGATATACTGACACCATGCGAGTCGCTCCCATCGCCGCCGTGTTCCTGGCCGTGCTTCCCGCCTTCGGCGCCCCGCCGCCGGACACCCCGCCGATCGCCGCCGTCCCCGCGAGAAGCGCCGAGGGGCGTCGATTGGCGATCGAGAAGACCGGCAAGCGCATCGACTTCCTCGTCGGACAGGGGAAGAAAGACCGCTACGAGTTGATGGTCGACATCTACCGCGGTTATTCGGACGTCCAGTTGGGTGCGATGAAGAAGGGCGTCACCGTCGAAAATCTGCTCGAGATCGTGAAGGCCGACGGCGCACCGAAGGAGTTGCGGGTGCGTGCGGCCGAGTCGCTGTACGTCGATCAGCGCGTGCTCCTGATGGACCCCGATCTCCAGCGGGAGGGGAAGCGCGGCAAGAGCAAGCGAGCGGAATTCTCGATGAAGGTGTTGAAGTTGCTCGTCGACAACGTCCCGTTCCAGCGCGAATTGGCCAAGAACATCCTCGAGGGACTCTGGGCTGGTTGGAAGCCGGCGAACCCGGCCATCAAGAACTGCGATCCCCGCGATCGCGACTCGTGCGTCAAGGCCCAGAAGGAATGGGAGCGGATCATCCGCAACTCGTAGGCACGGGGCGTCGTTGCGCCCGACGGCCTCGGTCGGCCCGTCGCCATCGCTCGGACGGCCGCTTTCCCGCAAGGCACTCCCCGTGACGCCGCGCCCTCCCCGTCTGCTCGCCGTCGCCGGTGCGCGGCCCAACTTCATGAAGATCGCGCCGCTTTGCGCGGCGGCCCGGCGCTTGGGCGTCACGCTCCCGTGGATCCACACGGGTCAGCACTACGACGAGGCGCTTTCGGACGTCTTCTTCGAGGATCTGGGCCTCGACCGTCCGTGCGAGCACTTGAAGATCGGCGACGGCACGCCGGCCGAGCAGACGGCGCGCATCCTCGACCGGCTTCCACCGCTCCTTTCGAGCCGCCGAGTCCAAACGCTGGTCGTCGTGGGGGACGTGACGTCCACATTGGCGGCGGCGCTCGCCGCCGCCACGTCGGGCGTGGACGTCGTGCACGTCGAAGCGGGGCTGCGCTCGTTCGACGAGTCGATGCCCGAGGAGCGCAATCGGGTCCTGACCGACCGCCTCTCGTCACGCCTCTACGTGACCGAGCCGAGCGGCGTCGAGAACCTCGTGCGCGAGGGCTTCGACCGTCGTCGCGTGCGCCTCGTCGGAAATCCGATGATCGACGCGTTGCGTAGCGCGCTGCCGGCGATCGATCGTCGAGCCGAAGCCCTTGCGCGCGAACCGGGTGCGGTCGTCACGCTCCATCGTCCGAGCAACGTCGATGACCGCGGTCGGCTGACTCGCTGGTGTCGGGCGTTCGCCGACGTCGCGCGTCGCGTGCCCGTGCGGTTTCCCGTCCATCCGCGCACGCGCGCGCGCCTCGAGCGCTTTCGATTGATCGGGGCGCTCGAAGCGTCGGGCGTCGAGGTGCTGGCTCCGCTCGGCTACGTCGATTTTCTGGCGCTCGTGCGCCGGGCCCGCGTGGTGCTGACCGACAGCGGCGGATTGCAGGAGGAGACGTCGTTCCTCGGCGTTCCCTGCCTCACGCTGCGCACGACGACCGAGCGCCCGCTCACATTGACGCACGGCACGAATCGCCTGCTCGGTGACGACCCCGAACGAGTCCGGGCCGCGGTCGCGAGAGCGACGTCGAAACGGAGCGCCCCGCCGCGTCCGCGGCGCCTGTGGGACGGCCGTGCGTCGGATCGGATCATGACCGACCTGCTGCGCCGAAACGTATAACGTTGTTATACTTACGCAGGTGTTGTAACCCACTTCCGTGAAATGAGTTACGACGCAGGGTCGCAATTCCGTCGCACCTGTATGGGGCGCGTCCTACCGTGACTCCCCCAGACGCCCCATTCGATCGGCCGCGCCGCCCGTGAGGCGCGCCACTTTCTCCGGAGAAGCGCTCGATGTCCAAGTACCTGGTAACCGGAGGCGCCGGCTTCATCGGCAGCAACGTCGTGGATGCGTTGCTCGCGATGGGCGAGAAAGTGACGGTATACGACGATTTCTAGACCGGCAGCAAGAAGAACGTCTTCGACTGGAATCCGAAGGACGTCAAGGTCGTCGAGGGCGACGTGCGCGACGCAAAGGCGCTGGCCCGTACGGCCAAGGGTTGCGACTATCTGCTCCACTTCGCCGCGGTGCCGGGCGTCGTCAAGTCGGTCGAAGATCCGGAAACGACGTTGGCCGTCAACGTGATGGGCACGATGAACGCGCTGCTCGCGGCCCGCGAGGCGAAGGTGAAGCGCGTGATCTTCGCGTCGTCGGCCGCCGTCTACGGCGAGAGCCCGGTCCTCCCGAAGGAGGAGACCATGCTGCCGACGCCGTACTCGCCCTACGGCGCCTCCATGCTCGTCGGCGAGGATCTCGCGCGGGTCTTCTACACGACGTACCGCCTCGAGACGGTCTGTCTGCGGTTCTTCAACGTCTACGGCCCCCGCCAGGATCCGATGGGGGAGCAGTCGGGCGTCGTCGCCCGCTTCGTCCACCAGATCCTCTCGGGCAAGGTCCCCGTCGTGTACGGAGACGGCAAGCAGTCGCGCGACTTCACGTACGTGACCGACGCGGTCGATGCGGTGAAGCTCGCATGCACGGCACCCAAGGCCGAGGGCGAGTGCTTCAACATCGGCACGGGAAACCGCGTGACGGTCTCGGGCCTGTTGAACATCATCGGGAGCCTCCTCGAAAAGGAGATCATCCCGACGTACGCCGATCCGAGATCCTCCGACATCCGCCACAGCCTCGCCGAAACGACGAAGGCGCAGGAAGTGCTCGGATACCGGCCCCGCGTCGCGATGCAGGTCGGCCTCATGAAGACGCTGGCCTGGTACAAGCGCGTCCACGGCAAGAACATCAAGTTGACCATTCCGCGTCCGGGCCACCGGGGCGGCGAAGAGGCGAACTGACGAACCGTCGACACGGGACTGAAGTTCAGGGTCGGGAACCCCGATCCACTCGCCCGTGAAGCGCATCCTCGTCACCGGCGGAACGGGCATGCTGGGCACCGCGCTCGTGCGCGAGTGGACCGGCCGCGCCATCCTGTTTCCGGTCTCCGGGCGTCACTTCGACCTGCGCGATGCAGCCGCCGTCGGCGACGCCGTGCGGCGCCTCGCCCCCGACTGGATCATCCACACGGCGGCGTTCACGAACGTCGACGGCGCGGAGTCGACGCCCGAGGAGGCGCAGGCCGTCAACGACCGTGGGACCGCGCACATCGCGGTCGCCGCCGCGGCGCGGGGCGCTTCGCTCGTCTACGTCTCGACGGACTACGTGTTCGACGGGGAGAAGCGCGCACCCTACGTCGAGACCGATCCCGTCGCGCCGATCAACGTCTACGGCCGCACGAAACTCGCCGGCGAGCGACATGCCGCGGGCGTACCCTCCCATCTCGTCGTCCGCACCCAGGGGCTCTTCGGGCGCGAAGGGAAGTCGTTCGTGCGCTCGATCGTCGACGCCGCCGCCGCGGGCCGAGCCATCTCGGTCGTGGGTGACGTCACGACCGGCGTCACCTATGCCGACGACCTCGCGGCGGCGATCCGACGGCTCGTCGAACTCGGCTCGACCGGGATCTATCACGTCGCCAACACCGGGCCGGTCGTCTGGGCCGACTTCGCGAGGGCCGTGCTCGACGAGGGCGGGCTCCCGAACGTCGCCGTCACGCCGACGAGCGCGGCCGCATTCGCGCGGCCGGCCCGTCGGCCGGCCTATTCCTGCCTCGACACGTCGCGCTACACGGCGGCCGCGGGAGCCCCGCTCGCGCCGTGGCGTGACGCCCTTCGCAGGTACTTCAAAGACATCGCCGGCCGCGACGGACCACGAGGCTGAACGTGGGTCGCTCGGACGATCCGGTCGCCGACGCCGAGGCTCGCCCACTCTCGCCAGGCGAACGGCCGTCGCCGGACGCGGGCCCCGGGCCGGCCCTGATCGGGCCGGCCAAGGAATCGAATCGATGGGTCGAAGTGATCCTTCCCCTCGTCGCAGCCTTCGCTTTGGCCGTGTTCGTGCGATGCCTTGCGGTCGGCCTCCCGATCGAAGGGGACGCCGTCGCCTATGGGGCGCTCGCCCATTCGCTCTCGAACGGGCACGGCTACACGATCGACGGCGTTGCGCACGACCGCTACCCGCCCGGTCATCCGACCCTGCTCGCCCTCTCGCTCCTGTTCGGCGGGACGGTCACCGCGACGAGCCGTTGGCTCGGCGTGTTGCTCGGCGGCGCCGCGGCTGCCTTGCTCGTGTCGATCGGCATGCGCATCGGTCGGGGCAAGGGCTCGATCGTGCTGCTCGTCGTGCTCGCCGCGGCGCACCCGGCGCTCTC
>JANNRO010000247.1:0-2806 GCA_031401505.1 Planctomycetia bacterium | reverse complement strand
TCCACGTGGTCGAGGGGTGCCTGCATATCGATCTCGAGGGCTCCTCCGTCGCGCTCGGCCCGCAGCAGGGCTTCGTCGTTCCCAAGGGCGTCGTCCATCGCACGCGCGCGCTCGAACGGACGGTCGTGTTGATGGTGGAGGCCGCGACGGTGACGGCCGTTGGAGACCGTTGAGCCTGACAGTCGAAGCCGCGACGGTGACGGCCGTTGGAGACCGTTGACCGACATCGAGCAACCTACGCGACCGCCCCGCGAAGCGCCCGTGCCAGCGATCCACGTCGCTCCACAACCACGCGATCGAGGTCGAGCCAGCGCGCGACGTCGCGGAGTTCGAGCGCGAGCGCGTCGGCCACGCGCCCCCCGTCGCGCCCGGGCTCGAGATGGGTGGAGCGAACCAGCAACCGCCCCGACGCGCGGTCGGCCTTCAAGTCCACGCGGGCGCACAGGTCGCCATCCATGAGGAACGGCAGGACGTAGTAGCCGTAGACGCGCTTCGCCTGCGGCGTGTAGATCTCGATGCGGTAGTGAAAGCCGAAAATCCGCAAGGTCCTCGCGCGTTCGAAGACCAACGGATCGAACGGCGAGAGCAGCGCCCGCGCGCACGGCACCCGACGAGGCACCTTGACGTCGGGCGCGGCGAAGGCCGGCGCCGACCAGCCCTCGACACGGACGCGGCGGAGCGCCCCGGCTTCGACGAGTTCCAGGACGAGACCCTTGGCCGTCGGCTTGTGGAGGCGGAAGTAGTCGGCCAACTCGCCCGCCGTCGCGACACCCAGCGCGTGTGCGCTCTCGACGAGGAGCGCCTTCTTCGCGTCCGTCGGCGACGGCGTGGGAGCCGCAAGCACGTGAGCGGGAAGCACGCGCTCGGTCAGATCGTAGATCCGCTCGAAGTTGCGCCGCGTCGCCGTCGTGACGCGGCCGGTCGCGAACAGCCACTCGAGGACGTGCTTGCCCTCGCCCCAGCCCCACCACGATCCGGCCCGCTCGCCCGCATCCGACAACTCGGAGGCCGAGAGCGGCCCACGCTCGACGATCTGGCGGAGGACCGAGTCGATGAAATCGGGCTTCTCCCGACGCAGCCGGTCGAGATCGGGCCACGCCTTCCTGTCCATGCGCCAGCGCAGGAGCGCATGGAATCGCGACGGAAGCAGGGTCGCGGCGTGACCCCAGAATTCGAACAACTCGCGCTTCTCGTACGTCAGGCGATCGAGGATCGCGCGGTCATAGGGGCCCAGGCGCGAAAACAACGGGAGGTAATGCGCCCGTACGAGCACGTTGACCGAGTCGATCTGGAGCAGCCGGATCCGGTCGAGTACGCCATGGACGTGGCGTTCCCCGGGCGCCGACCGCGGGCGCGGGGCGGCGAAGCCCTGCGCCTCGAGCACGACGCGGCGCGCCTCGTCGGCCAAGAGTTCGAGTGCGGCAGGGCTCACGCAGCCGAGCCTAAGAACCTATTCCAGTAGGCGCCCTGTTCCGCCCGACGAGGCTCTCGCTGCGACCGGCCTGCTCGGCCAAAGCCCGCTCAACGGGTGAGGCACCCGCGTCGCGGGGCATTGGCCTGCGCCTGCCGGTCTCGCTTCGGCCCTGTCGGGCTCACGACGGGCTCTACTGGAGTAGGCTCTAAACCGGTTTCGCCGCCGTGCGGAACGCGAGCGTCAGGCGTGCGCGGCGCACTCCGCCCGGGTCGACGGCCATGCGGCGGAAGTCGGCGCCGAGGAACTCCCGCACGCGCACGAGCGCGTCGAGGTCGGTGCCGCGCGTGAAGAGATAGAACACGTCGGCGTCTCCCTCGCGGTCGTAGATCTCGACGGCGGCGGCGTGAAGTTCTCGGCAGATGCGATGGAGCCGGATCGCGAGCGGTGCCGCCGGCAGCCGACCTTCCGGAATGGCCAACACGGCGTCGCGATCGACCCAGAACGTGCGCTCGATCTCCGGGAAGAGGACCTTCACCACGTTTCGGCGATCCTCGACGACGACACCCACCCTCTCGCCGCACCCGATCTGGACCCGAACCCGGGGAACGGGAATGACGACGAGGTCGCCGACGCCCGCCCCGCCTTCGTCGGTCGTGTCGAGGCCGTCGTCCCCTTCGTCGGCCTCCCGGGGCGGCGGTCGGGGAGCAGGAAGGGGCGGCGGGGGAGGAGGGGGCGGCGGGCTCGCGGGCATCGGGGTAGCGTACGCTCCTCGATCTTGAATGACCGGTCGATGCCCACGGGATCGCATGCCCGACGAGGGAGTCGGCTCCCGTACGACCACAAGATGTGGTGTTTTGCGTTCGTTATTCCATCTTCATCTTGTGGAAGACATGAATCCGGGACGTTTCGCATCCCTCGTCCACACGGATCACGGTTCGGGCGCAGGTCAACCCACGTAAAGAACGTTCAACTTCCGACCGACCTACCACTTCGGTCCAATTTCCAGTTGGTGGATGCGATGCCGTTCGGCTTCAATTCCGCCTCATGTAGAGCAGGCGAGACGCAAGTCCCGCCCGCTCCATCCCCTTGGCACGGGGGTGCTCGAACTCCAACGTGGAGGGTTGCTCCGATGAAGTCCCTGTTCGCGGCCGCGTCGGCCGCTGTGGTCTTGGCTGGGTTCGCTGCGTCCGCGCAGGCGAACGAGTGCGTGGGTGGCGTTTGTTCGCTTCCCGTTTCGTCTTCTGCGGTCGAGAAGGCACTGGATGCACAGGCGGCACCGTCCGCCCGTGAAATCCAGTCGTCGGTCGACAGCTATCTCGCCTCGGCACGGTCCGACGCGTCGTTGGTCGGCGGCTGCGGCCAGGCCGGCTACGACGGCGGCTTCTGGATCCG
>JANNRO010000246.1:0-5438 GCA_031401505.1 Planctomycetia bacterium | reverse complement strand
CGACCACGCACACCACGCCGGGAACGCGTTCCGAGCGCTGACCGACACGGAACAGTTCGATCGGGCCATCGGCGCGGCGCTCTCGAAGGTGGATGTGGACGAGACGTTGGTCGTCGTGTCGGCCGACCACAGCCACGTATTCAACATCGCGGGCTACCCGATGCGCCCGTCGTCGGAGCTCTCGTATGCGCCGAAGGGCATCGTGCCCGCGTCATATGCAGGTGCACCCCACAGCGGCATCCTGAACACGGTGTTCGACATCAACGCCGCCGGGGTCATCGTCGAGTCGAAGGACGACGACGGCATTCCCTACACCGCGCTCGTCTACGGGAACGGCCCCGGCGGCCGTCGTCGGGCGGTTCGATTGAACCCGGCCACGGACCCGTTTCCGGGGTTGAACGGCGTCGTTCCGGTGGGCAGCAACGACCCGGCGTATCTCCAGGAGGCGGCCGTGCCGCTGCGTGGCAGCGAGACGCACGCCGGGGAAGAGGTGGCCATTTACGCGATCGGTCCCAACGCGAGCCGGTTCCGCGGCACGGTCAAGAACGCGTTCATCGCGAAGGTGATGCGCGACGCACTCGGCCTGTAGTCGTCGGTAGAGCCCGGTGGGGGTCCCGCGCGCGGGGGGGGGGACCCCGACCCCCACGGAGCCCGAACCCCCATGCGCAGAGTTCTGCTCGTCCTGATCCCCGTCACCGTCGTCGCCATCGCCGCCGTCGGAGTCGCTTCGTCGCTCGCCCGAGGGAGCGGCCAAGCCGACGCCGCGCGCGCCTCGAGCGCCTTCTCCTCCTACGACGAAGTGCCGCGCGAACCCGATCGGCGATCGGTGTACGCCTCCCCGGTTCGCACGGTCGCTCCGACCGAGACCGTCGATTGGTCGGCCCGAACGCTCGACTATCGGCTCTCGGGCCCCGGCGGCAACGTGTTTGCCTTCACGGTGGTCCGACGCGCGGACCGACTCGACATTCGCTTCCCGTTGGAGGCAGAGGAATGGCACTTCGAGCGCAACCCCGTCAGCGGCGCGCACTTCACCGGGATGCTCGTCAATCACCGCTCGAAGCGAATCCTCACGTTCGAGTACGCGGATCTCGATTCCGCCGGGGTGGCGTCGGACTGGAAGACGGCGGGACTCCTGGGCTTCGACCCCCGAGTCTTGGAGACGACGTTCGAGCGCACGGGAGAACGCGAGGACGCGTTCGGCATGCGCTTCGAGCACCACCGGGCGCTCGCCGGTTCACCCGGACAACCGACCGACGTCTGGTGGAACGCGGACGAACTCGTGGTGCGGCGCATGGTCTGGCGCTCGACGTCGGGGACTTGGACACAGGAACTGACCGCGTCGGAGCCGCGCGTCGATGAGAACGCGCTCCGTTCGCCCCTCGTCCGGCATCCGCGTTACGTCGCGGTCGACGCCGTCGATGCACTGGAGTCCCAGTCGTGCGGCAACGCCAATTGCCTTCCTCCGACCGTCAAGGAGTTGATGGGGCGACTCGCGGGCAACGGAGCGATGGACGCGCGCCGCGCGGCCGCGAGCCATCGATGAGACTCGCGCCGCGCAGCCGGGCGAACGTGCCGCTCGCTCGCGCTCTCGCGCTCGTCGCATCCGCCGGGGTGCTCGCGTCGCTCGTCGGTGGGGGCGAGCGGACGTCGAAGCAGGATCGTCTCCTCTTCGAAATCAGTACGGGGCCCGCGTCCGACGAATCGATTCCCGAGCCCTCGTCGATCATGATGATCGCGGATTCCGTGCTCCTCGGCCGGGCTGTCCCGGACTCGGATTCGACGTCGAGCGAACGGGAGCGACCGTCCGAAGCCATCGAAACGGACGCCCTCCCCACCGCGGCGCCGCCGATGCCGGTCCCGGTGGAACCGGAGCGGCGGGCGGACGACGGTCCCGTAGCCCGCCTGTGCGAGCGGCTCGGATTGGCGGCGCAGAGCACGGAGGCGACGGAACTCGATCGCCTCCTCGCGGAGCAGATGCGTGAAGCACGCACGCTCGTCGAGGAGCGCGCCCAAGGCGCCGATCCGCGACGGGAGACCTACAACGCGGCCGTACTCGTTCGCCTGGAGAGACTGATCGGCTGGTACGGACGGGACGGCGCGCGTCTCGCGCTCGAACAGGCGCCCTTTCACTTCGCCGAGGCGGACGGGAGCCTCCCGCGCCTCTCGCTCGTGAACGGGGTCGCGGTGCCCCGTTCGCCCGACGAGGAACCGGCTTCGCGCTGACGACGTACGCGCGTGTTGGGCACCTCCGGGCGGCCGCGTTGATCGAAGTCTCGACGCACCTTTGCGCGCTCTTGACCTCGATCCGTCAAATTGACGGGCCGATGAACCCCCAGCATGACGATCGAACCGAAGCGGCGGGCTGGCGTGTACGCCCGATGGAAATCGTGCTCTTGCTCACGGGCATCGGTGCCGTGATCGTCGGGCTCGTCTTCTCGGAGCGCCGACCGATTCCGACAGCCACGGACACGTCACCCGCGTCGGCCCAAGCGTCCGAACGACCGAGATAGCAGAGGCGAACGCAGCGCCCCCACCGGCGCCAGCTCCGCCGTCGCCTGCCCCCGACGCGTCGCGGGTTCACGTTCGGTTCACGTTGTCGACGACGTCACCGATCTTCGAACCGTCAAACTGGTCGGGGTGGCGGGATTTGAACCCGCGACGCTTTGGTCCCAAACCAAAGGCTCTACCACTGAGCTACACCCCGACGACGAAGGCGAGAATATACGGGACGATACCTGCGGAACCGAACGGCGCGCGCGGTGAGCTCCGGGAGGTCGCCGACCCGGAACGTGGGCTCTCACTTTCCGCCGGTCTTCTCGCTGCCGCTCCCGCTGCTCGGTCGCGAGGGCGGGGGAGGACGGGGCGGGGGATCGTCGGACGGCTTCGGCGGCGGCCCCTTCGCGGGTCGCTCGGGCCGATCCGGTCTGGGGGGCGGCGGACGCACGTCGACGACGACCGCCTTGATCGTCACGAAGTATCCCCTGTTGACGAAGAGGGCCCACGGCGTTCCGCGATACTTCTCGCCGAGTTTTCGCCCCGTCACCGTCGCGTCGACGTAAGCCGCCGCGCGCTCGAGCCCGAGCAGCCGCAAGTCGTCACGGAGCGACTTCACCCCCTGCGCGAGGGGAACCGGCTCGAGTCGAACCCGATGCATGCCGTCGAACACCGCCGGGTCGATCGTGTCGAGCGCCGCGATGATCTCGCCCCAATGGAAGCGCACCTTCTGCAACTGGAATCCGAGCAGTTCGAAGTCGGCCTCGGCCCTTCTTGCGAGCGGATCGGGGGACGCGCCCGAGGGCGTCACCTCGCGCTTGGCCTCGTCGGTCCACCATCCGAGCGCCTGCTCGACTCGTCGCTTGCGCTCGACCGCGCGCTCCCTCGCCTTCACGACATCCTTCATCGTCTCGTAGCGCGACTCGAAGTCGGTGCCCGACCGCACCGGCCGCATGGCCCGCGACACGAGGCTCGCCCCCGACCGCTCGAGCGTCCCGTGGTCGAGCACCACCGGTGACTCCTCGTCGGCCAGGAACTCCCAGATCCGCACGACCGCGACCGCCTTCTTGTTGTCCGACAACGCGCGCAGCACGTCCTGTCTCGATCGCAGATCCGGCGCGAAGAGATTCAAGAATCCGTAGTCATAGAGCGGTGCGCCGCTGGCCTCCGCGCGGGCGGCCCCCCCACCCCGGGCGAAGTCGTACACGAACGCGCGTCCGCCCGACGAGTACGACAGCGTCGCGAGCGCCCAGTACGCGAATCCGGACGGACACGGAAACCTCCCGCCGCCCCCGAATTGGAATTCCGTCTGCGCCAGCGGCCCGTCGCGCAACTCCCAGGAGTAGGGCACGAGCCCGAACGCGACGTCGCACCCGAAAAACTGCTCCCCTTTGATCCGACGCTTGGCGAGCGGCGTCCACCGCTGCGAGAGCCCGGCGTCCGGGACCGGATGGTCCCGAAAGTCGTACTCCCAGGGTCGCTCGAACGCGGCTTCCTGAGCGATCGAATAGAACGCGACGCCGCGCTCCTTCAGGAGATCCCGCGTCCCCTCGACGTCGTCCTCGCCGTCACCCCCCTCGAGCGACACCAACACCACCGCCCGAGGCTCGGTCGCGGGGATGTGAAGCGACCCCGACGCGTCGCGTACCGCCTCCAGGAGGTTTTTCAACCCGTCGAGCGGGACCATCGAGAGCGCCGTCAGTGCGTCTCGCGCGCTCGCCATGCCTGCGGGCGGCGAGTCTTCGCACGCGGCACCGAGCACGCCGAACTTCAAGCCGACCGGGCCGCTCGCCGCCACCTCGGGCAGCGCCGAGCGAATCTCGATCAACGCGGCCTTGAGACTCGTGGTCGGATCGACGACGAGATAAAGCACCCCGCCGGGGCCGTCGCCCGTCGGTGTGCGACCAGGCCACGCCGCGGCGCGATCCTTCAAGTCTCCGGCAACGTGAATCAAGCAGGCCTTGAGCGACGGCTTCGTGCGTTCGTAGACGTCGACCGCGCCACGCAGACCGATGCCCGGGCGGTCGGCCGCACGCGACGACGGAGCGCGCGGGACGCCGCTGAACGCAATCGCGGCGAGCACGCACCCGATCACGATCCGCTGCGAACGCGCGCGCACCGGCGAACGGTGGGCGACATCGGCTCCACGCGTCCATGCTACCCCGTGCGATCGATGCACGTCGGACGCAGAACCCGTCCTCGAATCGGCGCCCCCCGGTACGATGCGCAAATGCCGATGCCGGTGGCAATGAGACTCGTTCTCGCGATCCTCGCCTTCGCGACCGGATCGACGGTCCGGGCGACTGCGGGCGACGCTCCGCCGCCCTCCGGCGCTCGCCCCCCGGTGATCGTGGCGTCGCCCCCGTCGCCCCCGTCGCCCCCGTACGGGCCCTCATCGGACCCGTTAAGCCCTGTCATCCGCCCAACGATCGGGCCCGGTGCATCCGCACTCGCACCCTCCGCCTTCCTCGTCGGCGAGTTCGCCTTGGGAGACGACCCGGTCGTCGATGGCGACACGTTTCGGCTTCCCGCGGGCGCACCCGCCCGGAGCGTCCGCATCCAATGCGTCGACGCCGAGGAAGTCTGGCACATGGGAGCGGAGCGCGACCGGGCGGCGGCCGCCGAAGACTTCGACCGCTACAGCAAAGCCAAGCGCGGCGAGTCGCCGACGCCCGTGAAGTTCGCAACACCGGCCGGCGAGGCCGCGAAGACGTTCGCCAAGGAGTTCCTGAAGGGCGTCACGTCGATCCGACTCGAACGCGACGAAGTCGGCCGCGATTTCGACGGCCACGGACGGCTTCTGGCCCACGTGTTCGTCGTGAAGGACGGCAAGGACGTGCTGTTCGCTGACGCGCTGGTGCGCGCGGGACTCTCCCCCTACTTCGTGAAATACGGACGGTCGCGGCGATTCGACGATCGCTTGAAGGCCGCGCAGGCCGAGGCGC
>JANNRO010000245.1:0-3553 GCA_031401505.1 Planctomycetia bacterium | reverse complement strand
CATGGGATCCTCCAGGCGCCACGGTATCGGACACGAAGCCCGAGGGCACCGCCACGGATTCTCCCTAAGACGTCGGCCCCCTCGCCGTCGTTCTCCTGTCGGAGCGGTCGCCCGCCTCCGACGAGGGTTCTGATGACCTCGCTGATCGACCCTGGAACTGACCCGCAACCGCCGGACTCGGCCGCCCGAGCCCGAACGGCCTGGGTGGCCGGGACTCTCGAACGCTTCGAGGTTCCGCTCACCGCCTACGCGCGCCGCCTGCTCGGCGACGAACACCAGGCGCGCGACGTGGTCCAGGACGTCTTCCTTCGCCTCTGCCAGCAAGACCGCGCGGTCATCGAACCCGTCCTCGCCCCCTGGCTCTACCGTGTCTGTCGCAACCGTGTGATCGACGAACAACGCAAGGCCCGCCCCATGAACTCGGTCGACTCCGCCGTCCTCGACGCAACGACCGCCCACACGGTCGACGTCGACGCCCCCGCCGAGACGCACGATCAACTCGCGCAGGCGCTCGCCGCCGTCTCGACTCTCTCGGCGCCGGTCCAGGAAGTCCTCCGGCTCAAGTTCTCCCACGGCCTCACGTACCGCGAGATCGCCGACGTGACCGGGCTGACGGTCAGCCACGTGGGCGTGCGCATTCACGAAGGCATGACGATTCTGCGTCGCCGCCTCGCGGGCCCGCCCCGCGTCGCGGCGCTCTCCGATGGAGGTGTCCGATGATTCGCCAGGACGACCCGATGCTGACTGCCTACGTGCTCGGCGAACTCTCCCCCGCCGAACGCGCCGAGGTCGATCTCGCCGCTGCCTCCGACCCGGCCGTGCGCGCCGCCATCGACGAGGCCGTTGCCGCGGCCGGCGTGTTGACCACCGCGCTGAAGCAAGAGCAGTCGTCGGACGCAGGTCCCGTCCTCGATTCGAGTCAGCGCGCTGCGATTCTCGAGCGCGCCGCTTCGGGCGCCCCGATCCTCTCGCTTACCTCGCGCCTGCGCCGCTGGGGCCTCTTCGCCGCGACCGCCGCCGCCGTGATGGTGGGTGCGTTCCTATGGGTGAATCAGCCGGCCGACCCAACGACGGAACGGCGATCGATGTATGCCTTCCGGGATGGCGGGCTCGGCCGAATTGAGATCGTCGGTAGAATTGATATGGTCGACGGTGATACCGTCATCGCGGGAAGCAGCGTCTCGCCCGTCCTGCCCGATGGCTCCTCCGCGCAACCGCCCGCGTTCTTCGGGTCGCTTACCGCCGGCAGCGGCGTCGCTCCACCTGCCAGTGCACCTACTTCCGTCGGCTTCACGACATCACTCGCGAGCGGGCCCGTGTCGGCGTCGGCTCCGGTCGTCCTCCAAGTTCCGACCCTTCGCACACGTCTGAGTGGCAGCGGCGGTGGAGCTGGCGGGGCGGCAGTCTGGGCCGCGGAGAGCCTAAAGAGGGCGCCGAAGGCGCAGGGCTGGCTCCTCTTTGCTGGCGACGGGGACGCTGGATTCCTCGATCGCGTCACCAACGGTATCGAAGACCGCGGCACCGAGTCCTACCGCTCCTACGTCGAGAACGCCTTCCTCGTCCCCAAGGGTGACGTCGCGCTCTCGACCTTCTCGATCGACGTCGACACCGCCTCCTACGCCAACGTCCGCCGCATGCTGAACGACGGGCACCTCCCCAACCCCGACGCCGTCCGCGTCGAGGAACTCGTCAATTACTTCCCCTACGCCTACGCGGCCCCGACCGGCGACGATCCGTTCGCCGTCCACCTCGAAGTGGCCGGTTGCCCCTGGAACACGACCCACCGGCTCATCCGCGTGGGCATCAAGGGCAAGGAGGTCGCCCGGAAAGAGCGCCCCGCCAGCAATCTGGTCTTCCTCGTCGACGTCTCGGGCTCGATGAACGCGCCCAACAAGCTCCCGCTCGTCAAGGCCTCGCTCCGCATGCTGCTCGACGAACTGAACGAGCGTGACAAGGTCTCGATCGTCGTCTACGCGGGCGCCTCAGGCCTGGCACTAGCCACGACGTCCTGTGAGCAGAAGAACACGATCCTCGAAGCGATCGACAAGCTCGTCCCCGCTGGCTCGACCAACGGCGCGGCGGGCATTCAGCTGGCCTACGACACCGCCGTTCAATCGTTCATTCCCGGCGGCGTCAACCGCGTCGTCCTGTGCACGGACGGCGACTTCAACGTCGGCGTCACGAGCCACGCGGATCTCCTGAAGTTGATCGAAACGTCGGCCAAGTCGAAGGTCTTCCTGACGGCGCTCGGCTACGGCATGGGCAACTACAAGGACGACACGCTCGAGCTCCTGGCCGACAAGGGCAACGGCAACTACGGCTACATCGATACGACTCGCGAGGCCCACAAAGTCCTCGTCGAGCAGTCGTCCGGCACGTTGATGACGATCGCGAAAGACGTGAAACTCCAGGTCGAGTTCAACCCCGCGACCGTCGCGGGCTATCGCCTCGTGGGCTACGACAACCGCCTGCTCGCGGCCAAGGATTTCAACGACGACACGAAGGACGCGGGCGAGATCGGCGCGGGCCACACCGTGACCGCGTTCTACGAGATCGTGCCGGTCGGGGTCGAGTTGCCCGTCGCGGCCGCCGACAAGCCCGTAAGCGTCGATCCGCTGAAGTACCAGCAGCCCGTTCCTCCGCTCAACGTGAGCGGGTTCCCCCCGACGCCCCGCGTCATCGTGTTCCCGAACCCCCTCCCCGTACCCGTCCTCGTCCCCATGACCCCGGCTGCTCCGGTCATCTTCTCGCCGACCTATGTGCCCACGGCGACGAGCACGGATCTCTTGACCGTCAAACTGCGCTGGAAGGCCCCCGAGGGCGACGTCAGCACGAAGAATGAGTTCGCGTTGGCCGACGGCGGCGCGACCTACGACAAGGCGAGTGCCGACTTCCAGTTCGCGTCGGCCGTCACGGCGTTCGCGCTCCTGCTGAAGCAATCGCCCCATCGCGGCACGGCCAACGTTGACGCGGTGCTCGAGATCGCTGGCTCCTCACTCGGCAACGACCCGGGCGCCTGGCGCGCGGAGTTCGTGGACCTCGTCAAGAAGGCGAAGAGCCTCTCGCCCACGAAGTGACGGGGGTCGCGTGATGGGGGTCACGTGATGGGGGTCAGTACCGCGGGACCGTGGGATCGACCTCCACGGCCCACGCGTCGATGCCCCCGGTGACGCTCGACACCTTCGGATAGCCCGATCGCACGAGGAAGTCGGCGACTTGCTGGCTGCGCATCCCGTGATGGCACATCACGATGATGTCCTTCGCGCGGTCGAGTTCGCCGAGGCGATTCGGGAGCTCCATCATCGGGATCACGATCGCCATTTTGACCGACGCCGTGCGGACCTCCTCGGGCTGCCGGACGTCCAACAAGACACACGTCCCGTCGCCCCTCCCGACACGGTCCCGGGCGGCGCTCGCGGAGATCATCGTGTACGGCATGGAAGCTCCGAACGAGGGGGGATCGGCAACCGGGTGACCAGCTCAGACGACTAGCGACTGCGATGCCTTGTGGTTCGCGCACTAGTATCTACAGTCACGTCCGGCGCAGGCCTCG
>JANNRO010000244.1:0-3086 GCA_031401505.1 Planctomycetia bacterium | reverse complement strand
GCCGTCGCCGTGCGAACGAAGAGGGCGGAGACCCGATCGGCGGGATCGGGTTCGGGACGATCGGCCGGCGTGATGCGGACCACCGCGCCCGCAACCGGCCTCGCCTCGTCGTCCACGACGGTCACACGCACGGTGCGTGCCGCGAGCAGGAGAATCCGGGTGCGATCGGTCACGACGCCGCTCTTCAATTCGATCGTCTCGACGACCGGGGCCCGATCGGGAGCCGAGACCGCCAGGCGATAGCCGGCTCCGGGCAGGATGCCGTCGATTCGGAACCGGCCGTCGGCTCCGGTGGTCGTCGCTTCGACCGGTACGGCGGCGACGCGTGACGTCACGGCGTCGGCGGGCGGGGCCACTTCGACCGTTGCCCCCTCGATCGCGAGTCGCGTCAAACCGTCGACGACGGTTCCGATGACGCTGGCCCGTCGGCGGATCCACCAGGTCTCGATGCGTCGCGGCGCGATCCCGGACGCGTCCACGCGCGGCGCATCGCCATCGAACGCATAGCGCCGGTCGGACAATTCCGCCTCGTAGACGCCCGGGGGCACGTCGACGTACCGGAGGCGCCCGGCCTCGTCGGTGACCGCGCGGATGGCCGACGCCTCGTCCTGCGGCAACGCCGGCTCCGCGGTCACGTCCCTTTGTCTCGCGACCGTCACCGGTCTCAGGATGACCGTCAGCCCCGCGGCGGGCGTCGCGCCCTCGAGATCGATGACACGGCCCGCGAGCGCGGAGCCTCGGAGCGCGGTGATCGTGCCGCCGGACGCGAATCCCGCGACCGGTTCGCGTCGTTCGTCTCGGCGGACGACGGACCAGACGAGTTCCGATGCGGGTGCGATCGAAAGCAAGAACGCGCCCTTGGCGTCGGGCACGACCCGATACGTGAGGTCGCGCAGTCCCCACTCGTCCGCGCCCTCGAACATCGCGGCATCCGCCACCGCCGCCTGAAGCGTGGCACCCGTCGCCGGCTGACCGCGTTCGTCGACCAGCGTTCCGACGATCGTCGCCGCCGGATCGAGGCGCACGGTCGCGCCTTCCGTCGTCTGTGGCACGAGGACAGCCACGCGCCCGGGCGAAATCACCGCCCAACGCGACGTCGCCTCGCGAAGCGTCGGCAGCGGGGTCAATACTCCCCGGTCGTCGAGTACGGCGAGCGCGGGGGCCGACGGGTCGATGAGATACCGTCCGTCGGGCTGTCGCGGCGCCTCGATGACGCTCGCCCCGGCCACGGGGTGACCGTTCCGATCGATCGCCGTCAGGCGCACGGGACCACCCGCCTCGACGATCGTTCGCGGCGAGCCCCACGCCAGACATCCGACGATCGCCGCGACGCCGACGCCGCGCGCCCTCACGAGACCTCGCTCGTCGAGGCCGCGACGAGACTCACCCATCGCTCGAGGATGCGCGCCGAGATTGCACCTCCAGCCCGCGCTTCGATGCGGCGGGGCGGGGCGACATCGAGACGACTCGCGTCAATCGGGTGCGCCGGATCCTGCGGAATGGGCTGTAGGTCCACGTCGATCCGATCCTTCGGGAGGGCGTCTGCGATGCGCTCCGCCCATTCGACGCACGTCACGTGGCCGTTCCCCCCGATTTCGTGGAGCCCGGCCCCTTCGAGCGCGGAACGCGAGTTCACCATGTACGCGTCCACATGCTCGATGAGCGCGCGACCCCGATAGGAACGAAACACCGTGAACGTGGGGCTCGCGACGACCGTCCCGGCCGGGATGCCGAGCGCCCCGATCAGTCCCCCGGCGAAGACCGTCTTGCCTGCACCGAGATCACCATGAAGTCCGACGACGAGTCCCCCTCGCGGGACCGGATCGATGGCCGCCCCGAGGCACGCCGCGATGTGCCGGGTTTGCGCGGCCGAGTCCGAGGGGAAGCTGGCGGTCGTCACGACGTGAATGGTACGACCCGGTCCGGGACTCGGGCCGTCCGAAACGCGCGCGATCCGGGTGCCATCGTCTGGGCAGCGAATTCGGGCTATGTCCGGAAGTGGTCGTACCCGAGCGCCGGCAACGGTCGCGCCCCGCTCGGACCCATCAGGCGTACGACGCCCGTGGACGACGTGGTGATGCCGATCGAAACGAGGCGGACGCCCTCGGCCGCGAGTCGGTCGACGACCGCGGGGTCGACCGGATCGTGGATCAACAACAGTTCGAAGTCTTCCCCGTCGTGAAGCGCGTGATCGATCGGAGGCTTCGCGTCCCCCATCCGCGCGACGTCCGGGTGGATCGGGATCGCCACCGCGTCGATGTCGGCCCCGACGCCCGAGGCGCGGCACAGGCGAGGCAAATCGCGCGAGAGACCGTCGGAGAGATCCATCATCGCGGACGGGATGCGGCGGGAAACCAATGCTCGGGATGCATCCAGCCGGGGACGAAACGTCAGATGCCTTCCGAGGATCGAGCCGCCCAGCGGCCCGGTGACGGAAATCACCTGACCCGCGCGCGCGCCCGAACGGCCGACGGGACCGCCGTCCGACAGGTCGCCGGTCGCGAACACGGACAGCGTCAACGGGGCGTCCGCGACCGTCGTATCGCCGCCCACGAGATCGGCGTCGAACTCCCGGGCCGCATCCATGAAGCCCAGGGCCAACGCTTCGAAGGTCGGCCAGTCGATGCCGCGCGGGAGCACGGCGGAGACGAGCAGCGCCCGTGGCACTGCCCCCACCGCCGCGAGATCGGACACCGTGACGGCGACGGCCTTGCGCGCGGCGGCCCTCGGGCCGCATTCGGCCAACACGAAGTCGACGCCGTCGACCACGGCGTCGGTCTTCACCACCACATCGGTCGAGTCGTGGCGTACGACCGCCGCGTCGTGCCCGATCCCGAGCCGCACGCGCGGCGATGCGCGAAGGGGCGCGAACGCCGCGCGCAGCCAGGAGTCTTCGTCGCGGGGGTCAGCGGGGGGAACCGTCGCCACGGGCGCTCCGAATCTCGGGCAGGCTGGCCACCAATGCGCGGACCTGCGCCGGCTCGAGCGACGGGTCGTAGCCCGCATCCCGCCCGATCGTGGCCCTGCTCCGTGACGACGACCCGACGCTCGCCGACGCGGTCGCGCGAGCGCTCGCGCCCGAATCG
>JANNRO010000243.1:0-5599 GCA_031401505.1 Planctomycetia bacterium | reverse complement strand
GGGCGCCAATCTTGCCTTCCCCGCCGCCGTGTTCCTGACCGTGCTGACGCTCCCGGTCATGCTGCTGCGGATCCAGGGCCACGGGGCGTCCGGGATCGCGTCGATCATCGATACCGCCGTGTTCGGGCTCGTGTTGTTGACACAGGTGCTCTTCTACGTCGTCGCCGTGCGCGAGATCCACCCGAAGTGGTGGCGAGAGTTGCGCTACCTGCCGTTCGTACCCGTCGTCGGTGTCGGCCTCGCCGTCAACAACACCCGCGGCGTGATCGAGGCGCTGCTCGGCCACCGAAGCGAGTTCGTCCGAACGCCCAAGCTCGGCGTGCTCGGTCGCGACGAAGCGTCCGCCAAGTCCCGGGCCCGCACCTATGTCGGGGTGCGCGACATCGCGCAACCCGTCGTCGAGGTGGCGCTTGGGCTCTATTACGTCCAGATGGCGTTCGCCCAACTCCAGCACGCCATGTACGCGACCGCGGCGATCACGTTCCTGCTCTCCGCCGGCCTCTTCACGATCGGCGGGGCGACGCTTCGTTCGATGATCGCCGGCCGCCGTCGAGCGGTCCCGGCCGCGAACCCGCCCGGGGTCGACGTTGAACGTGAGGTTTCGCCGACAACGCCGTTCCCCGTCCACGCGGGGGGGGACCTACGTCCCAAGGCGCTCGCGGGCTCGACGGTCCCCCTCGGGGTCGGGGTCGACGCGTAGCCATCCGGATCGCCGGCGGCGGCATCCAAGAGCAGGGGCTCCCGTTCGGGGGCCCGCCGTCCGATACGCCCTACGGGGGGCTTTGGTTGCCCCGCATGCGGAGCGGGGCCAGAATCCCCTTCGTGGGCGGAGGTTTCCGGGTCGGCCGTTTGCGGTCGAACCCCCGGCGACATCGGCCCGTGGCTACCCCGTTCCCGGCCCCCCGAGTCGCCCGCGAGCCTCCCCCCAGATGGCATTGATCCTCCTCGCTGACGACGACGACGCGGTCCGCGGGCCTCTCTCGGCCCAGTTGGAAGCCATGGGGCACACGTGTCATTTGGCCGAGGACGGCAAGGTGGCGACCGCGCTCGTGCGCGACACCGAGTACGACCTCATCATCAGCGACATCCGCATGCCGGTGATGGACGGGCTCGAGTTCCTCCGGGCCGTCATCTCGCGCATCGAGTCGGTCACGCCGTGCATGATCCTGACGGGCTACAACGACGTCGGCCACGCGATCCGGGCCATGCAAGTGGGGGCCTACGACTTCATCCGCAAGCCGTGGGACATGCAGGAGATGAAGATCTCGGTCAACCGCGCGCTCCAGCGCCGGGCCGATCTGAAGTTCCGGCGTGAGTACCAGGCCGACCTCGAGCGCCGGGTGCAGGCGGCGGTCGCGGACCTGAAGAACGCGTACGACAGCACCGTGATCGGGTTCGCGGCGCTGCTCGAGGGTAAGGACGCCTCGACCGCCGACCACTGCGTGCGGGTGCGCGATCTCTGCTCGAAACTCGGCCGCGAGATGAACCTCGGCACCGACCGCGTGCGCGACCTCGAGTTGGGCGCGATGCTCCACGACATCGGGAAGTGCAAGGTCCCCGACGCGATCCTGAACAAGCCCGGCAAGCTGACGCCCGAGGAGTGGGACGTGATGCGTCTTCATCCGGAGTTCGGCGCCGAGATCGTCGAGCGCATCGCCTTCCTGCGCGGCGCCGCCGAGGTTGTGCGCAACCACCACGAGAAATTCGACGGTTCGGGATACCCGCGCGGGCTTCGCGGCGAAGAGATCCCGCTCGCCGCCCGCCTCTTCATGGTGGTGGACGCCTACGACACGATCACCTCGAAGCGCTCCTACAAGGAGGCGCAGGACCCCGAAGTCGCGCTGCTCGAGATCCGTCGCTGTGCGGGCGGTCACTTCGACCCCGCCGTCGTCGACGCCTTCGAGCGCATCTACGCCGACGTCGCGGCCCAGACGCTCGCGGCCGCGGGTGCGGTGGTTGCCGCGAGCGTTCCCGCGAGCTAGACCCGCGCGTGCGCTATGCGCGCGCGATGGCCTTGCGCAGGCTGTCCGAGGGCTTCTGCGAGGGAATCAGCGTCGCCCGCAGCACGCCGACCGTGTGCTCGGTGAGCCGGGTCACGCGACAGTTCGACTCGCCGAGCACGTGCCCGTCGCGAACGAAGACCGCGCGCACGGTTTCGCCCAGACCGGCGCCGTGGCCGACGGCATCCGAGTCCGACGAGGGCACGGGCAGATCGACCACCACGTGGCGGTCGTCGAAGCCCTCGAGCCGGCCGTGATAGCGCGGCGCGAGCGCCCCAGCCATCGATGGAAACAGATAGACGGCGACGCGTCCCGCGCCCGCCCAATCCGACGCCTTGCCGGTGACCGCCGAGGCCGGCGCCTTGCGGCGGTCCCGACCCATGCGGCGCAAGTCGTCGTCGGTCAGACCCTCGGCCGAAGGGGCCGGCGTCGCGATCGCGGCGGCGAGCGGGTTCGCGATCGGATCGGCGCTCGGCACGCTGACGGCCGCCGCGGGCTTGGGCACGAGGACTTCGGTCGAGCGGCTCTTCGGCGCGTACACCAGCTTGGCGCCGATCGAGGGAGGCTTCGTCGATGCGGCGACGGGGCTCGAATCGGTCGGGCCTTCCGGCGCCGACCATACGCGACCGGGCGTGCTGATGAACGCGACCAGGTCGTCGCCCTCGCGTCGCGTGGCAGCCGAAGCGCTTGCGGCGTCGGCTGGGTCGGGCCCGACGGCCTCGGAACTCTCGAATTCGATTCCCAGCAGACGGCAGTCCACCGGAGACAACTCCGGTGCGAAGCGGCATCCGAGCAGCGCGAGTTCGGGGCGATCGACGTCCACGACATGACGGATGATGTGCGCGAACGCGAGCACCGCGCCTTCGCCGAACGACACGTCGATGCCGGCCGGGAAGAGCGCTTCGATCTCCTGCGCGCGCCCCGCAAACGGCGCCGAGCGGTCCGTGCTGAAGGCATCGGAGTCGGTGATCTCGATGAGCATGCCGCCGCGCGAGACGTCGACCGTGCGCGCCTCGACCCGCAACCCCCCGGGGCCGCGGCATTCGATCGAAAGCGTTCGGCGCTTGCGCAACGCGCGCCGCTTGCCCGCAAACGACGTTTGCTCGAGCGACGGGTCAGCGCGTTTGGACTCCGCAGCCATCGACTCCACCTCGAACCCGACCCGGGACGGGGCGGTCGTCCCCTATCGGCCCCCGACACGTCGGCGCTTGAGAGGGTGCGCCCGTCCGGGCGGGCGTCCTATACTGTTCGCGTGCTCGAACCCCGCACCCGAATCTTGTGGACTTCGCTCGCGGCGCTCGGCATCTCGCTCGTCGTCACGCTGACCGTGATCGGCGGACAGCAGAGTTCGGGACGATCGGATCTCACCGAGCGGGCGACGACGTTCGTTCGTACGATGAAAGTACGCCAACTCGGGCGCGACGTCCGGATCGGGGTCGATGTCCTCGACTTCCTGCGGCCGGAAGATCGTTCGGATTCCGCCGTCCTCGCGGGTCTGCGTCGACTGGAAGCGGTCTACCGGTCGATCGGCGACGATCTCGAGATCAGCAACGTCGAGATCTTGGGCGGGGGCAAGGCGCGGACGATGTCCCCGTTCGCCGTCGTAGGCCTGCGCAAGGGCAGCCGTGGGACCGTCGAGGCCCGCCAGATCGACTGGATTCGGGGTACCGACGGGCGCTGGTATCTGGATCCGGAGGGGCTCTAGCCCGCGACGTCACGTCAACCTCTTCGATCCGTCGTTCTTATCCGTGGGTCCCGCCGCCGAATCCTTGGACGGCCCGAGTAGGGCCGGCATGGGACCCGCGTCCGCTTCCTGGAGTTCCCATGCATCGCTTCCTCGGTCTTGCGTCGATTTCCCTCGTGCTGGCGGCCATCACCACGGCGCCCGTTGCATGGGCCGATCGTCTCGAACTCGCCGACGGCCGCGTCGTCGAGGGGCTGGTCTCGAAGGACGGCGAGACCTACCGCGTGGCGTCGCGTTTCGGCGAAGCCGAGTTTGCGGCGAAGGACGTCAAGGAGTGGGTGAAGGCCGAAAACGTCGAGAGCGAGTGGCGCAAGCGGGCGGCGTCCTTGAAGGACGACGACTTCGCAGGCCGCGCGGCACTCGCGAAGTGGCTGGCCGATGCCGGCCGGGTTGACGAGGGCTCGGCGTTGGCGAAGACCGTGATCGACGCCGACCCGGAGAACGCCGCCGCCCACGCCGTGCTCGGCCACGTGCGCCATCGCGGTTCGTGGATGAGCCCCGACGAGGCGCGCGTCGCCGACGGATTGGTCCGTCACGGCGACGCGTGGTACACGCCCGAGGAGTGGGCACTCGTGGGCAAGGAAGCGAAGGCGAGGGCCGAAGAGGTCGATCGGGCCGCGGCGTCGAAGCAGTGGAACGTCCGGGTGAACGAGGCCGTGCGCCTGATGCTCGCCCCCGACAAGACCTTGCGCGCGGAGGGTGAGAAGCGCCTCCTCGCGGTGGCTGCCGAGACGAGTTCGAAGCCGCTCGAGACGCTCGCGACGCAGGTGAAGAGCTACGCCGAATCGAATGATCGTTTGATGGCGGCGGCCGCCGCGTCGGGCGGCGGGGCTTCGGGAGGGGACCACGGGATGGTCCTGACCGAGTGCCGCATCCAACTCGCGAAGCTGAAGCGCCCGATCCAGAAATTCACCACCTCACTCGCGAGCGGGCCGGTGACCGCCAGTTCGCCGGTCACGATCCAGTTGCCCGAACTCGAGGTGATCCGGATCGGGACGACCATCGGAATCCCGGTTCGGTAGGCGCGCGACGCGCCTAGACCCAGACCTGACACCTTGGCATGGGGGGGCGGGGCCGCGCGAGCGTCCCTGTCAGGTTGTCAGGGTGCCCGCCGGATGCCTAGTTGACGGCGTGATCGATCCAGTCACAATCCTTTTATCCATAATTACTTATGACCTTTAGCGGGACTCCGCAGGAGATTCCGCTACGGCACCCTTTGTGATATTGGGGACCGTGTTCTCGCGTCTGCCTGTCGTCATCGGACTGCGCCCCTGCGGGTACCGGGACGAGCTCGACGGGTGGGTGCGAGATCAAGGGTTCACGACATTCGTCACCGACGAAGGCCGCGCGGCGGTCGAGTGGGTGAGGCGAACTCCTCGGGCTCTCTCCTTTCTCGACCATGACCTTCAACGGGTGGACGGGGAGGAGGTCTGGCGGGTTGTCCGCCGGATCGGGCTCGAGGCGACCGACGGGATGGCGGCGGGAGGCTCGCGCCTCGTGCTGATGGCCGCTCGGCGATCGAACGAACTCTGGTTCACGGCCCTCGCCGAGGGGGTCGGAGCGTTGCTTCCCTTGCCGACGGAGCGGGACGTGGTGTTGACCGCGTTGCGCGTCGCCGGACGAATCTGACCCAGTTCACGTCCCCGGAAGGGACCAGCGAAGGCCCGAATGGGCCGAGAAAGCACGGAACGACCCATGGCGAAGATCAAGCCCCTCCACGACAAACTTCTCGTCGAGCGTCTCGAATCCCTCGAGAAGACCGCTGGCGGAATCGTGCTTCCCGACGCCGCAAAGGAAAAAGCCCACCGAGGGCAAGGTCGTCGCGGTCGGCTCCGGTCGCGTGGACGACGAAGGC
>JANNRO010000242.1:0-2281 GCA_031401505.1 Planctomycetia bacterium | reverse complement strand
CTGCGAAGGCTCCGAAGGCCGAGAAGGCCGAGAAGGCCCCGAAGGGCGAGAAGACCCCGAAGGGCGAGAAGAGCAAGTAGTCCGCGGCGCGAGTCGTCGCGTTTCGTGAGGCGGGCGCTCGGGTCAACCTAGCGCCCGCCTTCGTTTTCGGTCGGATGGTCCGCAGCGCCCCGATGCCGGCTCGACGGCGACAAACGTCGGGGGGTGCGACGAGAATGGATGCGTGCTCCGCCCGCCCGCTTCGGGCTTGAATTCCGATCTCGATGGTGATATAAGTCGTTGACATATATATGGTTATGATCGAATCATCTGAGGAGTCGGTGGATAGGCGGTGGACGGACCTCCGTCCGGTGCCCACGCCCGCCGCCGGAATTCCCGTGACCACAACGGGTTGTGCGCGTCTGGGGTTCCTGATTCCCATGTTGCGTCGGCACGTGAGCGTTTCGCGATCGGAGTGCCCGTGATCGGACCTGGTTCCACGAACGTCCCGCAAGCCTCGGCTCCCGCCAACGCGAGCGCCCCGCTCCTTCGGGTGCCGCCGCACAGCCTCGAAGCCGAAACGGCGCTGCTCGGGGCGCTTCTTCTCGACTCGGAGGCGGCGGGGACCGTCGTTCCGCTGCTCTCGCCGGAAGATTTCTACGCCGGCCCGCATCGACGTCTCTACGAGGTAATCCGGTCGCTCTTCGACCGCGGCGACCCGGCCGATCCGCTCGTCGTGCTGCGCGAGTGCGAGCGGCTCGGCATTCTGGAGCAGATCGGCGGACGCGAGTTCCTCGCCTCGCTCGCGGGCGCCGTCGAGTCGGCCGCCAATGTCGAGCACTACGCGCGCATCGTGCGCGAGAAGTCGATCGCCCGCGGGTTGATCCGCGCGGCGACCGACCTCCAGCGCGCGGCGTACGACGACGAGGGACGCGGCGACGATCTCCTGGAGTTGGCCGAGCACACGATCTTCGAGTTGTCGCGCACGAAGGACATGGGCACCGCGTCGAGCGTGCGCACGTTGCTCGAAGAGACGTTCCGGGAACTCGACAAGCGCGACGGCGTCTCGTCGGGCATCCCGACGGGCTACTACCAGTTGGACGACCTATCGGCCGGGCTGCACCCTGGCGAGTTGATCATCATCGCGGGCCGTCCGTCGATGGGCAAGACGACGTTCGCGTTGAACGTGGCCTACAACGTCGCCGTCAAGGCGAAGGTGGGCGTTGCGATCTTCTCGCTGGAAATGTCGCGCCAGCAGATCACGAAGAACATCCTCTGTGCGCACGCCAAGGTGGAGGCGCAGAAACTGCGCGGCGGGCGCTTCCTCGACGACGCCGAGTTCGCGCGGTTGACCGAGGCGGCGGGTCCGCTCTACGAGGCGCCGCTCTACATCGACGACACGCCCCGGCGCTCGACGACTTCGCTGCGCGCCAAGGCGCGGCGGTTGAAGCAGAAGTACGACATCGGGTTGATCGTGATCGACTACCTCCAGCTGATGGAGGCGATGGGGGCCAGCAAGAACGTCGACAGCCGCCAGCAGGAGATCAGCTACATCAGCCGGTCGCTGAAGGGCATCGCGCGCGAGCTGAACGTCCCCGTGATCGCGTTGTCCCAGTTGAACCGCGCCGCCGATTCCCGCGAAGACCACAAACCGCGGTTGTCGGACTTGCGCGAGTGCGTCACGGGCGACACGCTCGTCGTTCTCGCCGACGGTCGCCGGATTCCGATCGCCGAGCTCGTAGGCACCGAACCCGACGTCGTAGCGGTCGACGAGCGCGGAAAACTCACGACGGCGCGCAGCGACAAGGTCTGGCTCGTCGGTCGGCGTCCCGTGTTCGCGATTCGGACCGAGTCGGGGCATACGCTCCGGGCGACGGGTCGGCACCGCGTACTCGGTGCCCGCGGCTGGGTGCGAATCGACGAACTTCATACCGGCGACCGGCTGGCGATTGCGACGTCGCTTGCAGCGATCGATTCGGGATTCGCGGCCGCGGTGCGCGGTCGTCGGCAGATCGATGGGGGAGAGTTCCAAATCGCGGGCGCGTGTTCGCGGCAGGCCGGTGTCGCGACTCTCGCCGACCATTCCACTGTCGACGGCCTCGCCTCGAACGCGCTGACGTGGATTCCCATCGTCTCGATCCAGAGTGCAGGCGAAGAAGATGTCTACGATCTGACCGTTCCCGGTCCCGCGTGCTGGCTCGCCGACGGACTCGTGAGTCACAATTCGGGCGCCATCGAACAGGATGCGGACGTCATTTGTTTCCTCTATCGCAAGCACTACTACACGAAGGCGGAGAGCGAT
>JANNRO010000241.1:0-9437 GCA_031401505.1 Planctomycetia bacterium | reverse complement strand
CCTCCCCCGCCGCCCCCACCTCTTCGGCGCCCGGTTCCGATGCCCCCGGCCGCAGGACCGTCCGGACAAATCTCCTCTTGCACTCGGAGCCGACCCCCTCTATCAGACGTCGTGCTCACCGTCGTCCTCACCACCCGCGGAAGGTCCACGCGGCTCGGCAAGACGCTCGACGCGTACGAACGACTCGCTCCGCCCCGGGGCGGGTGGAAACTCGTCGTCGTCGACGACGGCAGCGCCGACGCCACGCCGTCGCTTCTCGCCGCGCGGGCGCCTCGCTTCGCCCCGGAGGCGATGGTGGTCGTGCGTACGCCGCCGATCGGGCAGAACGCCGCGCGCAATCGCGCGTTCGCGGCACTCGCGGGAGATCTCGTCGTGTTCACGGACGACGATGCAACCCCGCGGCCCGATTGGCTCGTGCGCGTCCGAGACGCCGCCGACGCGCATCCGGAAGTCGACGTGATCGCGGGCACCGTGTTGGCGAGATTCGAGGTCGCCCCCCCGGATTTCGTGCTCCGCGCGGTCCGAAAGGGACCCGCCTTTTCGTGGGTCGAACGCCCGGCAGACGGCTACGTCGACCCGACGGAGGCCGTCGGATCGTCATTCGCCGTTCGGAAGTCGCGGTTTGCCGCGGGCCTCCGATTCGAAGAGACGATCGGACCCAATGGCACGGGGAACTACGCGATGGGATCGGAGACCGAACTGCTGCTACGGCTCCAGCGAAGCGGCGCGAAGGCCTGGTACGCGAAGGACGCGATCGTCGAGCATTACGTGTCGGCCTCGCAGGTCGAGCCCGACTCGCTCGTGGGTCGGGCGTACCGCTACGGTCGCGGGCGGTGGCGACTGCGCACGTCGAGACTCGCGACGAAGCGTGTCGGCGTGCGCGGACTGCCTCTCGCGCTGCTCGCCGATCTCCTCTCCCGTCGCCTTTCGTTCGCGCGCGCCAAGCGGCGCGGCGACGCCGAGGGCGCGCTTCGCGCCGCCTGGCGAATTGCCTACCTCGCGGGTCACGTCGCCGAGATCCGTCGCGAGCGAGGGGAGCCGGGCGGACTCGGCACGTTCGAATCGTGGGTCCCGTCGCCGATTCGGGATGCGATCGCGTCCGCGACACGGCCTGCCAATGCCTGCGCGTCCGCCGTGCCCGACCGCGCTCCCGTCCATTCGGGCGCGCACGCGTGTCCGTGACCTCGGCGAACGTCTGGTTCGTCGGACTCGACTCGCTCGACGCCGACCTGCTCCGCGAGGCGGTGGCCGCGGGCCGATGCCCGAACCTCGGGGCGCTGCTCACGCGCGGAGCGACCGCCGTGACGAAGAACTCGACGGGGCTGTACGTCGGCGCCGTCTGGCCGTCGTTTTCGACGGCGACGAATTGCGCCCGGCATGGTCGGGCGTGCTACGAGCAATTGACCGCACGAAGCTATCGCTCGAGGATTTTCGGCGTGCGCCAACTCCGCGGCGAGCCGTTCTGGAAGCGGGCGAACGAAGCGGGCGTGCGATGCGCGATCGTCGATCTGCCGAAATCGCTTCTGTCGGCCGAGATGAACGGCGCCCACGTGGTCGACTGGGGCACGCACGATCCGGAAGAGGACGGCTTCGGTGCCGCGCCCGTCTCGCTCGAGCGGACGATTCGAGACGAGATCGGCCCCTCGCCCTTTCGATCGTGCGACGAGGTGCGACGAACGGCCCCGGAGATCGCCCGATTTCGAGACGACCTCATCGCGCGCGCGCGTGGGCGTGAGGCGATCTTCGCCGCCGCACTCGCGCAGACGCAGCCGACGATCGCCGCGATCGCCTTCTCCGAACCCCACTGTTCGGGGCACCAGCTCTGGCATCTCCACGATCCATCGCACAACCGTCACGACGCGCGGATCGTGGCCGAAATCGGTGACCCGCTGCTCGACGTGCTCTCGGCGATCGACGCCTCGGTGGGGCGCGTACTCGCGCTGGCGCCACCCGACGCGAAAATTCTCGTGCTCGCGAGCCACGGGATGGGTCGCCACTACGACGGCGCCACCTGCTTCGACGCGGCACTCGAGCGACTCGAACCCTTCCTGCCCGAGGGCGTCGGGCCTTCGCTCTACGGGCGCGTCGCGCGTCTCCTCGATCGACCGAGGTCGCGGCGCTGGAGTCGGAGTCTTCGCAAGCGATTCGGGCGAGGTCTTCCGATTCCGCCGCGCGCGGCGGGACGTACGTCGTTCATGGTCCCGAACAACGAGGCCTGGGCCGGCGTCCGGGTCAACGTCGTCGGCCGCGAGCCCCACGGGCGCATCCGACCCGGCGAGGAATACGACACGTACCTCGAGCGCCTCGCCGTGTTGCTCGGCGAACTGCGCAATGGCGCGACCGGGAACCCCGTCTTCGAGACGATCGTGCGCACCGACACGCTCCACCCGCTGCCTCACGCGGAACCGTTGCCCGACCTGCTCGCCGAATGGAGCCGCACCGCGCCGATTGACTCGATCACCTCCCGGCGGATCGGAATCGTCGAGGGGCGCTACAAGGGGCTGCGCACCGGAGACCATCGTTCGGACGGGTTGGCGATCGTCGTCGGTCCCGGGATCCCGGCGGGACCGCTCTCACGCGCCGTCTTGACCGAAGACCTCGCCCCGACGCTCCTCGCGTGGGCCGGAGTCGACTGGCCCGGGGTCGATGGCCGCCCGATCGCGGAGTGGTGCGGCTAACGGGCGGAGAGCGTCGCGGCGGGGGCTGTCACCGAGGCGGCCGGAAGCCGCCGCGAGTATGCTGGGACGTCTTCGGGTACGCCGGAGTCGCATTCATGAATCGGTTGGCCGTCGCGACGCTCTCCCTCACGGCACTGGTTCTTTGTGCGTGGGACGGGCCGATCGCACCCCCACTCCCACCCCCGCCCCCCTTTCCCCCGGCCCCCGTGCCTCCGGCGATGGCCGACCCCGCGCCGACGAAGGCCGCGGTGGCGCCGTCGCGCCCCACGCTTTCGAGCGCCATCCTCGACGACGTGGTGACCGTCGTCGAACGCGCAAAGGCCGCGAAGCCCTCGCGAGACGACGACCCGGCCCTGTTCGCCGGCCTTGCATTGAAGGCATCCGAGTTTCCCGCCATCCGCGACGAGATCGCGCTCGCACAGCATGCGATCCGCAGGCTCGAGGAACTCAAGGGACGGCGCAAGGAACTCGAATCGAGCCTGGCCGCCATGACGGACAGCGTGCGACGGTCTCCGGCCGGGGTCGGCCCGTCGAACGAACTCGAGAAGGTCAAGGATGCCGAGAAGGCGCTCGCCCCCGCATCCGAGGTCGAGGCGCACCATCGCGAACTGGTCGGACAGTTCGGGTCACGGCTCCCGACCTTTCCGTCTCCCGCGGACGCCCCGAACTCGAAGGCTCCGGGCCCCAAGCTCTACGAACCCTCGATCGAGTTGACCGCCGCGTTGATCGACGATTTCGTCACGGTCGAGCAACGTCGCGTGGCGGCGGGTCGGAGCATGTCGCCCGACCCGGCGATGTTCGAGGGGCTCTCCCTGACAAAAGAGCAGTTCTACGCGATGAAGCAGGAAATCGGACGCGAACGGGGAATCCGGGAGGTGGACGCGGCGTGGGCTGTCGCGCGCAAGCCTCTGGAGGAAATCGCCAACCAGCTGATCGACGCCATCAGCGGATCCAGAGCGCCTGAGCTGGTCGACCACTACCGCGCGGTACAGGCGCAGATCGACCATGGCGACGAGGCATGGAGAACCCGTCACGCAACTACCCCGATCGGCTATGCAAATCGCAGGCTCATCGACAAGAACCTCTCCCGACTCGAGCCGGCCCCGAGAAATCCCCCGGCAAAGTGAGGCGCCGGGGATCGATCGGACGTGAGCACAGGCGCCGCCCGCCGCATCGTCACATCGGCGGTGCGGTCACAGCGCCGCGAGCTTGGCGTCGATCTGGTCGAGCAGGTCCAACATCTTGACGGCGGCGTCCATCGGAGCCTTTCCCGTCGTGTTCGGAAGGAGCGTCGTGCGCGCGGTGGCCAGGCGGGCCCTCACGGCCGCGCGATCGCGCTCGAACGCCGGCTTGTCGGCCGACTTGTCGGTGGACGCGGTCCCGCGCAGCCGGCGCAGTTCGTCGATGGCTTGGGGCAGGACCGTCGCGTGGATCGACTGGAGGGGGCCCCAGAGTCGTGCGGACGCGGCCGGCAGACGATCCACATTGGGAATCTCGATCAGCGCCAACGTAAGCGACAGGTGCGAGTCTCCGCGCAGCCCGTCGAGCGTGACCCGCGGACCCGAATCGATCGTCGGCTCGCCGGAGGACGCGGGTGCCGCCGGCGCAGGGGGCGTTGACCCCGAGCGACGGAACACGGAGCCCACGTCGCGCGTGAAGTCGCCGAGAACGCCCGCAACGTCGGGGCGCTCCCCCGACGGGTAGTGGAGCAGACCGTAGGCGACGGCCCCGAGCCCGTAGAGCACGATCAGCGTCACGACGAGCCGGAGGACGAACGTCTTCACGATGCGTCCGATGATAGCCGCGACCGGAGTAGGATGGAGCGACCGGGGCGAGTCCTCCGGAAAGGGCCGTCATGGATCACCGCACCGCCCGCCCGACATCCAGCTGGCTCGCCCTACTGGCCGTTCTCGCCGTCTGGGCATGGCTCGATTTCGGCCGCTCACCGAGTACGCGTGAGTCGGCCGCTGCACCGACGCCCGAGCCGGTCCTGCGCTCGGCGTCGGAGGTCGTGATCCGCGGAAAGAAAACGCTCGAAGCGGCGATCCGCGCCGCTATGCCGACGCCGGTGGCCGGAGAGCCGCCGCTTCCCGTCGCGCTCGTCATCGACGTGACGCCGAACGTCGTGAAGCGGGTCGAGATGCTCCGGTCGACGATCGTGCACCTCGACGGCGACAAGTCGTTTGCCCGTGACATTCGCCTCGCGCCGATCGGCCGCGGCGTCGGCACACCGCCGAAGAGCCTCATCGAGTTGAACAAGGACATCTCGTCGGCGACCAGGAAAGAGACTCCCGTCGTGAACACGATGGCCGAGTTGCGCAAGTCGCTCGCGACGATTCGCGAACCGACGGCCGTCATCTATCTCTGCGACTGGCGCTTCGAGGACGACTTCCAGGTGGACGCGCTCGCGGCGGATCTCGCCGATCGAAAGATCACGTTCAGCTGCGTCGGGACCGAGGCGGCGTTCTCGCACGCGTGGACCGACGGATCGGTCGATCCAGCCGACCGGGTCTCGGGACGAGTTCCGATCGTGGGCGGCTACTTCCCCGGGATCGGCCGGAGTCCGTTCGGCAAGCCCGTGCCCGACGCGCCCTGGCACGGCGGCGACTCGGCCTACCCGCCCCTCCCCTATCGTTTCCACGAGATGTTCTGGCAGACGGAGTTCCAAAAGCCGTCGAAGTCGTCGCCGCTCAAGGACGTGCTCGAGAAACTCGGCGGAAACAAAGGCGGCCCGGGATCCCCGGGGGTTCCGGGCATGGAAGCGCCCGTCCCCGACGAGCCCGAGCCGCCGGAAGACCTGGGGGATCGCCTCGGACCGTCCGGCTTTCTCGCGCTGGCCGAGGACGCGATCCGGCGGTACCCGATTCCGTCCGGCTACGGCCCCTACGGACTCATGCGCCTGGCAGCGGTGACGGGCGGCCGCTACGCACTCTGGTCGTGGAACCCCGGGGGACGCACGCGAGTCACCTACGACTACGCCCGCTGCAATCTGTTCGGTCCCGACCTTCGGTCGCGCGATCGCATGCTGTCCGAGATCGCCGCGAATCCGCTGCCGGCCGCGACGATGGAGGCGTGGCACGCGCTGCTCGCGACCGACGGACTCGTGAGCCAGACCCCTCCGCTCGACGACGACTTGAAGACGCCGCGAACGATCGACGACGTGTATGGGAATTCCGAGTTCCGATTGACGTGGGACAACCATTCGGACTGGAAGCTCATGCGACGGGCGCTCGTACGCGCGGTGTCGGTCGTAACCGCCGCGCGCAAACGGCTCGAACCGGTGATCGCGGCCGCGGCCGAGCCCGGGAACGACCTCGAACGACGACGTCTCGCCGACGCGCGTCTCTTCGAGTTCACGATCCGCGTGCTCGAGTTCGAACTGAACGAACTCGATCTCGCCACGAAGGACGTGAAGCCCGAACTCTGGCGAACGACGCCGAAGGGAAAGATCCCCGGTGCGTGCTCCAACAACTTCATCCTGGGATCGGGGAATCCGCTCGCGGATTTCATCGGATTGAGCACGCTGGGTGACGACGAGAAGGCGCTCGACTCGGCAGCCGGGGAGCGGATCGCGCGGGCGCGCAAGGAACACATCGAGCGGTACCGGGGAACTCCGTTCGGGGCCCAGGTCGAATTGGCGGACGTGAGCACGTTTCGCGTCGTCGAGTGGGAGAAGGGAAAGCCCTTCTCCCGAGGCGGGACTCCGAGCGAATCGGGCGGCACGAAGCCCGGACCGAACACGCCGACCCCTCCGCCGGGCACCGGGTCGAGCGGCGGTGGCGGTCCGACGACCGGGAAGTGACGAACCGAAGATCGAGTCGGGGCGCCCGCCTTCGCGTCTCCCCGCCGTTTCCCGCCGACGGTACGATGATCGAGCAATGGCGAACGTGGAGGCATCGATGAACTCGATCAGCGGCGGAGCGGATCCTCGCAGCATCGAACGGGCGACACGGGAACCGAGGCTCGCTTCCCGGTTGGCCCGAGTCGTTGGCCGGCGTATCGGGCCATGGGCGGCCGTCGGCGGCGCCCTCATCGGGGGTGCGTCGTGCGGAGGGGGGGGTGGCGGGCTTCAAGCGGCCCCGCCGCCGACGCTCGCGATCGATCTCGTCATGTCGCTCGTCGAAGGGACGTTCTCGTTCGACGGCATACCGCCGCCGAACAATGGACTGGAGAACGGCCGTATCTACCTCGTGCCCGCGGGCGGAATCGGCGCACGGATTCTGATCGGCGAGACGCGTGGTGGCCAATACGGCCCCCTGAGCGTACTCGCGGGCTCGTACGGCACGGAGTACGAGAGCCTGACGGGCTCCAGCACCGCCCCGGCCAACGACGATACGCCGTTCGGAGGCAACGCCGACCTCTCGATCGACGCCATCCTCGACGTGGACGTCCCGACCGTCACCGTCGACGCGGTCTTCACCCTCAACGGAGGCGCGTTCCCCGACTCCGCCTTGGAGAACGCCCGATTCTTCCTCCGCCCGGTCGCCGGCGGCGACGAGATCCTGCTGGGCGAGAGCCGCAATGGCGCGGGGTCTCGCCGGATCATGCCGGGCCCGTACGACGTCTACTACTCGCGCCTGACCGGCTCGAGCATCGTCCCGGCCAATCAGCACGCGCGGGTATTGACCGGCGTGCCGATCCTGACCGACACGACGCTTCGCATCGACGTCCCGACCGTCGAGGTGACGATTCGCGGTCAGCTCGACGGGGCGGACTTTCCCGCTTCGGCCGCGCAGTGCGGGCGATGGGAACTGCGCCGGCCCCCGACCGACGACCTCGTGGTGCTCGGGGGCACCCAGTTCGGCCCGATCGATGCCCTCGTGATCGTGGGAACGTACGACCTCGTCTACTCGCACGTCGCGGGCGACACCGTGCCCGCGAACGACGAGGCGGTGGTCGCGGGCGGCATCCTGATCGACGCGGCGAACCCGGGCGTGGCCGTCAACGTGGAGTCGGCGCTCGTGACGCCCTCGTTCACGCACAACGGCGTGGCGTTCCCTGCAGTCGGGCCGTGGGCCTTGATTTCGTTGCGAGGGACGAGCCCGGGCGACACGTTCACCCTCGGCGCGACCAGCCAGGCCGTCCCGCTCGGCGTGCGGGTGATCGAGGGAGCCTATGACGTGCTCTACGCGCACCAGTTCGGTACGAGCATCCCCCAGAATGCGCGCGCGCTCCTGGAAGCGGGCCACGTCGTGGACGGCAACCAAGGCCTCGCGGTGTCGGTGAGTTCGGTGTTCGTGACGCCCACGTTTCGGCACAACGGCGCCGCGTTCCCCGCCGGTGCGGGCGAGCGCGCCGCGTTCGTCCTCGAGGGAGCACAGGTCGGCGACGAGATCCCGCTGGGCCTCTCGAACGCCCCTGCGGTCGGCGTACGCATCGTGGCCGGGACATACGACGTCATCTACCGATACGAACTCGGCACGACGATTCCGCGCAACCCCGGCCGTCGCGTCGGTGACGACCTGCCGTTCGTCGCATCGCAGGGTCTTCTCGTGGATGTGATTTCCCACGCGCGCCTGCCGTCCTTCACGGTCGACGGCCTGCCGGCGCCGGCCTCCCCTCTCGAATCCGGAAACGTCTCGCTCCGGGATACGGACGGCACGCTGCTCCTGCTAGGGCGCACCAATGTCGCGCCGTCGTCGCTGCGGCTCATCGAAGGCACCTACGACGTCGTGTACGACTACCTCACCGGTAGCACGCAGGTTCCCAGGAACCACGCGACGTACGTGACGACCGTCCTCGTCGACTGAGCACGTGCATCGACCCTACTCGGGGAGCCCCCACAGGACCCACGCAGCCCAGTAGTACGGGTGCTTCCAGTTCTCGTGTGACTTGACGAACTCCTGCGCCTTGCGCAAGGCCTGCGCGGTCGGGAGCCCGGGCCTTCCATCCTTCGGGTTCCACAGTTCGTAGAACTTCACCATCAGCGCCTTCGTCGCCTCGTCGTCCACCTTCCAGAGCGAGCAGATCACCCGCGGCGCGCCCGCGAACATGAACGCGCGCGTCAGGCCGACGATTCCCTCGCCGCCGATGATCTTGCCTCTCCCCGTCTCGCAGGCCGACAACACCACGAGGTCCGACGGGATCACCATCCGCAGCACCTCGAGCACCGTCAGGAATCCGTCGTTGCCCGCGTCGGGCGTCAACACGAGCGACGAGAGCGTCGGACGATCGGGGTTGACGAGCCCGTGGCACGCGAAGTGGACCGCATGCCAGCGATCCTTCTTCTTCGCCATCGCCTCGCGAAGGCCCGCCTCGGAGGCGTCCTTCCCGAACAGCGTCACGTCCGCGACCGCCATCGCCTCCCCCCGTGTCCCCGGCAACGGCGACAACCGTCCCCCTCGCGCCATCCCCGCGAGCGGCACGGCCCCCGGCGCGTACAGTTCCAGTGCCGTCGGGTCGAACTTCGCGGTGTAGTCGGCGTCGGCAAGTGCCAACACCTGCGCCCCGCGCTTGTTCCGATCCTCGAGCAGCACGCCGTAGGTGGTGCCCGATGGCTCGCAGGCGACGTCGAGATCGGGTACGAGCATCGAGAACGGCACGTAGGACAGCGGCCCCTCGGGCGACACGAGCAGGCGCTTGGTCTCCTTCGAGAGTGCAAGCGGCTTGATCAAGAGCTCTCGCAGCCGGTCGAGCGCCGCCGCAGGGTCGCTGTTGCGATCGCTCGTGTCGAGGGCCTCGCATGCCGCCACGATGCCGCTCGTCTTCCCCAGTGGAACGACCCTCGCTTCGTCCCTCGAAAGCACCAGCGCGTAGGCC
>JANNRO010000240.1:0-1539 GCA_031401505.1 Planctomycetia bacterium | reverse complement strand
GCTCTCGAACGAGCCCGCGTTCCAGCGCGTGCGGGCGGCGTCGGGTGGCGACGCGCTCGCGCTCTCGCTGTACGCCAACGTCCCCCAGATCCTCACGAAGTTGTCGATGGGCGAGCGCGAACGGAAGATGGCCGACGCGCTCGGGCTGGGCGCGGTCGAGGCGGCGGGCTACGGCATGTCGTTCACGGGCGACGGCATCCTCGACTCGATCGTCATCGACGCCCCCACCACCGATCACGGCATCCTGTCGCTGATGCCGACGAAGCCGACCGATCACTCGAGCCTCGCCTGGGCGCCGGCGACGGCGTTCTACTACGTCGAGGAGACGATCGACCTCGCGGGCATGCTGCCCAAACTCCGGGACCTCTTGGGCCGCGTCGACGCGGACGTTTCCGAACAGATGGACAAGATGCTCGGCAAGGCCCGAGAAGTCATCGGGATGGACCTCGAGAAGGACGTCCTCTCGGGCTTCGGCCCCGGTCTCGCGGCCTGGCTGTCGCTGCCGGAGACGGGCGGCCTCTACCCGGAACTCGGCCTCTCGTTCGAAGTGAAGGACCCCGTCGCCTTCGAGAAGACGATCGCGACCGTCGCCGACAAAGCCTGCGAGGAAATCGGCAAGAGCGAGCGCTTGATGGCGTCACGCCGGGTCATCGAATGGCACGGCAAGCGTCTCCACGTGATCGACCTCGTCGGCGTCGGCCGATCGATGGTGCCGTTCACGCCGACGATTTGCTTCGTCGGGAATCGCATGCTCGTGACGCTGGTTCCCCACGCGATGAAGGAAATCCTGCTGCGCCAGGAGATGGGCACGGCGAACGCCGGGCTCGGTGGCCAGGAGGACGTGCGCGCGTTGCTCGCGGCGGCGCCGTCGGGGCACTCGTCGTTCGGCTACCTCGATCTGCAGGCGATCATGAACCTCGCCTACGACACCGCCGTCCCCGCGGTGCAGACGATCGTGAAGCCGAATCTGCTCGGCGGTTTGCCGGTGCGCCTCGATTGGGCGCAACTGCCCGCCGCGCGCTCGATGCGCCCGTACTTCCGCAGTCTCGGCGCGTTCTGCGTCAGCGACGGGAAGAGCGTCCGGATCTCGATCCACAGCCCGATCGGCATCCTCGCCCCCGTCGCGGCGATCGGCGGCGCCGCGGCCGTCTTCTTCAGGCTCAAGTCCCAGGGGACCCACGTCACGATGATGCCGACGGCCGTGGAGGTATTGCCCGAGGCGAGCCCCGAGGCGCAGTCGAACGCCGACACGCTGCGTGACGCCGTTCTGGCCTACTTCCAGGCGAAGGGAAAGCTGCCCGAGGGCCTCGCCGATCTCACCGGGAACAACCCCAAGACGGCGAGCCCTTATCTGGCGACGGTTCCGCTCGACCCGTGGGGCTTCGGCTTCGTCTACACGGTGACCGACGTCGCGACCGCTGCGTTCGAAGTTCGCTCGTGGGGCGCGGACGGCATGCCCAAGTCCGCGGACGACGTCGTCGCCACGGGCGCGGGGAAGTAGCCGCGCAGTCGATCGAATCGTCCGGGCGGGCGCGCCAC
>JANNRO010000239.1:0-3427 GCA_031401505.1 Planctomycetia bacterium | reverse complement strand
TCACCGTCGTAACGGGAACATCCCTGAACTCGACGTCGTCGTAACCGGGGACTTTCACCGTGACGTCGAAGCGGCCCGGCCCCACTTCGAGCCGGACTCTGTCGATCTCCCCGGACGTGCTCTGGGACGACGACGTCGAATGGTCGCGGCGTCCGACCTCGCTGGCCGAGATGGTCACCGACCGCGTCACGAGCGGCGTCCGGGTGCCCGCGACGAAGAGCCGCACGGTGAGCCCACCAACGAGCACGATCCGCACGTTCGACGCGCCCGCAAGAATTTCGGTGGCCTGCCCCGTTCGCTTCTGCCAATCCTCCGATCCCTCGTCCCAAAGCGCCGTGACGGTGTGGTCCAGCGCGCCGACGTGCGCCAGGTGAAAGGTCCCCTGCTCGTCGGTCTCCGTCGCGGCGATCAGGGTGTTCACCTCGCCGCCTTTGATCGTGACCCACGCGCCGGGAACGGGGCGGGACTCGCCATCGACGACGACGCCTCGCACGTCTGCACCCATGTCGAGCGCGATTTCGCCGAGTTCCACGTCGCCGTGATCGCCCGATAGTCCGCGCATCCGACGTGGCGCGTGGCCATCGGCGAACAACACGAGGTCTCCGCCGTCGAACCGAAGTCCCTCGACGTCGAATCGTCCGTCGGCTTCGGTCTCGACGAGTGCCGCGCGTACCCCGCTGCTCTCGCTCCGGGAACCCCCGTCTCGACGGATCAGGCTGACCTCGTGAAATGCCGACTCTCCGGCTCCAACGACCTGAGCCGTCCCCTTCACCGGACGGCCCCCCGCCGACAAGAGCCTCCCGCGGGTCCTGACGACGGGAGCCAAACGGACGTCGATCGGAGGAGCCTCGGCGACGGGAGCGGTCACGGCAATGCTCGACGGGGCAAAGCGCGCAGCCCGGACGTCCAACCGAACCGCGCGGGAGAGCACGGACCGCGGAAAGGGGGTGGATTCGAAGATCCCGGTCTCGGGTGAGGTCACCCGAAACGTGACGACACCGATGAGGGCGTCGTCGATTTGCACCGACGCCGGCACCGCAACGCCTTCCAGATCCCGAACGCGCACACGAACTACGATCGAGGACTCAAGCTGCAGTTCGATCGCCCCGACGTTCGCTTCGGGCACCGAACGGATCGCGATCTCGCCGCGGGATGCCGCGCGGAGGAACAACCCGGTAGATCCCGCAGGGAACGGGAGCGTCACGCGCCCGGCGCCGTCGGTCGTGCCGGCTGCCAGCGCAGGCGCCGATGCGGTGTTCGTCAGCGTCACGTCGGCACCCTCGGCCGGCTCTCCGGTCGGCCGAAGGACGGTCACGTCCAAGCGCCGCTCGTCCGGCGACGACTCCCGATCGGGTGGTGCCGACGGCGGAGCCGACGCACCCGTAGTCACCGGGAGCCCCGGTGCGCGCGAAGGACCGGAGCGAAGCAACGCCGCAGGGGACGTCGCCACCGACTTCGGCGACTCTTCTACCGGTACGTCCGACGTCGGTGTTCCCGGCTCGAATGCGCGACGCAGCACCCCGTAGCCGACGCCGAGGACGACGAGGATCAGAAGGGCGGCGAAGACGTTGGGCTTCTTCACGACGGCTCTTCTACCCGGCGCCGGGTGGCTGCGACCGCGATCCTTGCATCCGCTCGCTTCGGGACGACGTGATCACGACAGCGGGATCTCGGACGTACGCGGCGTCCCCCCGCAAGCCATCCAATCGGGAGCGCACGGCGAGTTCGAACCCCGCGCGCGTCGCTCGCTGCGGACGGCGTGGCGGGACGAGGCGCACGGGCCGCCCGGCGCCGCCACGGCGGGAGGCGCGCGAGCCAGCGCGGATGGTCGACGTCATGGAGCACGCGAGGCTCGGCGATCGCGTCACGCCGCTCGACGCGTAGACTGGCGCCCGAAGTGACCGCCGACAACTCGAACGATGACGTCCTCACCGCTTTCGCGGCGACCCGCGAGCGATTCTTGTCGCTCTGCTTCGACGATGCTCGACCGGAAATCGAGCGGATCGGGGCACTGCGAACCACGCTGGCGGAACTGCTCGCCCGGATCGACTTGCTGCCGTTCCGCCCGAGTCCGTCCGACGTCCCGTACAAGTCGGCGTATACGAGACTCCGAGGGCGCATCGGAACCCGCTACCCATCGCTCGGCTTCTATTCCGTGGTGATGAATCCGCTCGCGGTGGGATCCGCACCGGAGTACGGCGTGGGCGACGTCATCGACGATCTGGTCGACATTTATCAAGAGTTGTTCCCGGGTCTCGAACTCTTCCGCGCAGGTCGTCGCCGTGAGGCCGTCGGACATTGGCGCGACGGGTTCTACATGCACTGGGACGACCACGCGGTCGGCGCGATCCGAGCGATTCACGCCCATCTGCAGGGAGAGGCGTGGCGCCCACGGGAGGCCGAGTGACTCCACGCGGCGAAAACGCGCGGTCGCGCCGCCTCCCGTCGGCGTGGGAGGATCTCACCGGCTCCGCGCTCCCAATCCCCGCGTGAGGATCTCGTGAACCGACCCGTCGACGAAGTGCCTTCCGCGGTCGACCTCGACGACATCCACGTGTCCTTCGGCACGAAGCAGGTGCTTCGCGGCGTCTCGCTTCGCATCCGAACCGGCGAGACGGTCGCGATCCTCGGCGAGAGTGGAAGCGGAAAGACCGTCCTCCTGAAGGTGATGCTGGGGCTCCTCGTCCCCGATTCGGGCCGCGTGCGTCTGCTCGGCGCCGTCATCGGCGGCATGTCCGAGGACGACCTGATCCCGATCCGCGAGCGCTGCTCGGTCGTCTACCAGGGTGGCGCGCTCTTCAGCGGATTGAACGTCGGCGAGAACATCGCGCTCGAATTGAAGGAGGTCCTCCACCTCCCCGACGCCGAGATCGACCGACGGGTGCGCGAGTCCCTCGAGGCCGTGGGTCTCGCCGAGGTAAACCTCTCGATGTCGCCGTCCGAGTTGTCGGGGGGCATGAAGAAGCGCCTCGCGGTCGCGCGCGCCATCGCACCCAAGCCCGAGATGATCTTCTACGACGAGCCGACGAGTGGGCTCGACCCGCTCAACTCCGCGAAGATTCTCGGATTGATCGACGACCTCCACGTGCGACTCCACGTCACCAGCGTCGTCGTGACGCACGACGTGCGGGGCGCGTGCAAGATCGCCGATCGGATCGTTTTTCTGGCCGGAGGCCGGGTCGCGTTCGACGGCCCGCCGTCGAAGTTCGTCGCATCCACCACGCCGGTCGTGGTCACGTTCCGAACGTCCGCGGCCGGCTTCGACGATCCCTTGGCCGTCATCCGCTGACCGCCCCTCGCCGACGTCGCCGGCGTCCGCCGCATGACGACGGCCCGCACGGTAGGCTTGCGCCATGTTGAACGGCCTCTCCGTCATCGACGGCTCCATGGCCACGAGCGTTCTACGCCGGCGAATCTGGTGGCGGGT
>JANNRO010000238.1:0-16249 GCA_031401505.1 Planctomycetia bacterium | reverse complement strand
CTCGATGCGGCGCTCGCGATGTATGAAGACGGCATCGCGCTGGTTCGCCGGCGCCTCGCAAGGGCTCATCCGAGATTCACACCCCGCCAGCTTGACTTGGCCGTGCAGCGGTGGCTCGAGTCTCGACCGCCTGACGCTCCGGGACGGGTGCGCCGCGTCGTCGCACGCGGCAAGTGACGCCGCTTGCGAAGGCCCTCTCGGCCGCGGTCGCTGCGCTGCGCTCCAGACGCTGCCGATTCGCGCTCGTCGGCGGGCTCGCTGTCTCGGCTCGGACGGAGCCGAGATTCACGAACGACGTCGATCTCTGCGTCGCGGTCGCCGACGATGGAGTTGCGGAGGCGATCGTTCGCTCGCTGCTCCGATGCGGATGGAACGTGCTGGCACAGGTCGAGCACGACGAGGCCCACCGACTTGCGACGATTCGCCTCAGGCCTTCGGCGCCGAACGGGACTGGACCCGTCGTCGATCTTCTGTTCGCGTCGTGTGGCATCGAAGCCGAGATCGTCCGATCGGCGAAACCGATGACATTGATGGACGGGATCCGCTTCCCCGTCGCGCGGCTCGCGCACCTCATCGCAATGAAGGTGCTCGCCCGCGACGACGTGCGACGACGTGCGACGACCGCAGGATCGAGTCGATCTCGTCCGCCTGATCAACGCCGCGAACAGCGGCGAACTTGGGGTCGCACGTCGCGCGGTCGCGCGGATCGCGACCCGCGGTTTCGATCGTGGCCGCCCGATCGTCGCGGAGTTCGACCGACTCGTCCGTGAACTTCACCGGATTCAGGATTAGGGATTCGTATCGGCGCCCGGTGAGGGGCTTCCCGTCCAACGACCGTACTCCTCGCCCCGGACGCCTCCCGGGAGGCGTCCGGGGCGAGCGCATATCCTCGGGGTCCGATCGACCTGTTCTGGCGGAATACCGAGGCACACTCTCTTCCACTCGCTTCCAGCCCGTGGTGTTGCAGACCAACACACTTGCGCCGGTTCGTGTAACTTGCCGCTCCGTTTGACAAGCGCATCCTTCCGACGTGCATGACGCCAACGTCAGGAGTCGAGTTGAAGCAAACGCGCCTGCCTGTATTTTCAACTTTGTGTGGTAAAGTACTTCTCCGAACGAGCACGCTCCCTCCCTGCGCGGAGAAAAGGCCATGGCAGGAAACTTGGAAGACGGCAGCGGACGGCGCCGGAACCCTCGGAGGATCGCGGTCTGGGGCACCGCCGCGTTCCTGCTGCTGCTGCCCCTGGTTGCGATGCAGTTCACCAAGGAAGTGAACTGGACTCCGTCCGACTTCGTCGGATTCGGCGGCATGCTGCTCGTCGCCTGCGGCACCTACGAGATGGCGACGCGGCGGTCGGGCGATCCCGCGTACCGAGCCGCCGTCGGCGCAGCAGTCGTGGGCGGACTCCTCCTCGTTTGGATGAATCTCGCCGTCGGAGTCATCGGGAGTCAGGAGAACTCCGCCAATCTGATGTTTGCAGGGGTACTCGCGGTCGGGGTCATCGGTGCCCTCATCGCGCGATTCCAGCCCCGTGGAATGGCACGCGCGTTGGTCGCGACGACGCTCGCCCAAGCGATGGTCGCCGTGATCGCCCTGATCGTCGGATTGGATGCGCCACCCTTGTGGTTCCTGACGGCATTCTATGTCGCGCTGTGGCTCACATCGGCCGGCCTGCTTCGGAGAGTGGCACGGAGGCAGACCTCCACGAGCGCAGCACCGTAGGTTGAGCGCCCGCCTTCCGCGGAATACCGGAATACCGAGGAATACCGAGGCAGGCACATTCTCTTCAACTCGCTTCCAGCCCGTGGTGTCGCCGACCACCACACACGTACGCCGGTTTCTGTGACTCGCAGGTCCGATCGTGAAGTGGCTCTCTCCGACGTGCCTGGCGCCGACGTCAGGAGTCGGGGAGTTGAGTTGAAGCAATCGTGCCCGCCTCCGTAGTTCCGTGTTTTCTCCGCATTTTCGCCTCCGTACTTTCAAACGTCGCGGCTGTCGACGGTTCACGGTCCGCCGACGCCGCGGACATTCGGCTGGTGTTGCGGCGCGCCCGGCACGAGACTCTTCCGCACCCGCGCCGGAGCGACACCTTGCGACGACCGCCCCTGATTCCGCTCCAGACGCGCGCGACGCTCGTCACGGTGGTGTTTTCCGCAATCGTGCTCGTGGCCGTCGTTTCGGGCTGGGTGCAGCTCGGGTTGCTCGAGTTCATCAGGGGCCTCGTTCTTGGAGGTCCCGTCGACGCGCCTCGCGCCGACGCGATCGATGCGCGCCAATCCCTGATGGGCATCTTCCAACTCGTGACGCGGATCGCGGGCGCGATCGTGTTCCTGAACTGGTTCCACGCCGCCCACAAGAATCTCGGGTCGCGCGGGCTTGAACGCCTGACCTACAACCCCGCTTCGGCCGTCTGGGCGTTCTTCATCCCGATCCTGAGCCTCTTCCGCCCCTATCAGGTGATGACCGAGGTGGCGAAGGGGTCTGCCTATCTCGCCGGCGAAGGCCGTGCGGATTCGTGGAGGGGCGCGCGCGAGGGGCCCCTCGTCGCGCTCTGGTGGGGGCTCTTTCTCGCGGCGAACTTGACGGGCTTCGGCGCCGCGCGCATGGCGGGAGAGCGCGCTGCCCTCGGCACGCTCCTCACCGCCGGCTGGATCGAATTCGCGTCCGACGTCCTCGACGTGCCCGCCGCGATCGCGGCCGTGGTCCTGGTTCGAAGGATCAGCCGGCAGCAGGCGGTCGCAGGCGATCATCCAGTCACGGAGGTCTTCGCGTAGAAGCCGGAATACCGGGGCAGGCACACTCTCTTCAACTCGCCTCCAGCCCGTGGTGTTGCAGGCCATGACGCATACGCCGGTTCTCGTGAATTGCCGGTCCGTCTGAGGAGTGCGTCTTCCCGACGTGCCTGGCGCCGACGTCAGGAGTCGAGGAGTTGAGTTGAAGCAAACGTGCCTGCCTCCGTATTTTCCGTGTTTCGTCGGGCCGGGTACGGCCTGGGTCCGGCATCGGGTACGCTCCCGATCAATGGAACCGACGCCGCCTGCCGAAGCCGTCTCCGCAAGCTCCGCCGCGAGCGCCTCGACTTCGCTCGCGGCGCTGGGCCACGCGTTCTGGGAGTTCGGTCTCGAGGAGTCCCCGACCTCGTGCACATACCTCGGGATCGATCGCGGTCAGGACCGCCTCGACGAGCGCGGCCCGATCGCGCGCGCGCGACAGGAGAAGACGCTCGACGGGCTCCTGCGGCGCGTCGAGGACGTCCAGCCCGACGGACTCTCGAGCGAAGAGCGCATCACGCGGCAGATCCTCCTGCGCAGCATCGCCGAGCAGATGGAGGCGCTGCGCCACCACGGCTGGGAGTGGGACGTCGATCAGCTCTTCGGCCTCCAAATCGGGCTTCAAGACGTCGCGACCAAGCATCGCGTCCGCACCCCGGCCGACATCGACACGCTCCTCTCGCGCTACGCCGCGATGCCCAAGGCGTTCCTGGAACTGATCCACGACCTGAAGGACGGATTGAAGTCGGGGCGCACGGCGCCGCGGCTGTCGTACGAGCGCGTGACGGCCCAGGTGCGCGCGTTCGTCGCGACGCCCGCCGCCCAGACGGCGTTCTTCGTACCCGCCTCGAAGATTCCCGCCGATTGGCCGGCCGGTGACGCGGATCGCGCGCGATCGCGAATGCTCGCGGCGATCGAGACGCACGTCCGCCCGGCCTACGCGACCTATCTCCACTTCCTCGAGACCGACTACGCCGGAAAGGCGCGCTCCGAACCCGGCGTCTGGTCGATTCCCGGCGGCCCCGACGCCTACGCCTTCGCGATCCGCCGCCACACGACGACGACGCTCTCCGCTGACCGCATCCATCAGATCGGGCTCGAGGAACTCGAGAAGAACGAGCGCGAGATGCTCGAAATCGCCAGAGGCGAGGGCCACACGGGCGACTTGCGTTCGTTCCTCGACGCGGTCGGCAAGAACCCGCGCTTTCGGCTCTCGACGCGCGAGGAGGTCCTCGACCGCTATCGATCGATCTGCGCGCGCATGGACGCGCGCCTTCCGGAAGTCTTCGGCACGCTGCCGCCGAGCGCCTACGAGATCCGCCCGCTCGAGGAGTGGCGCGAGAAGGACGCGCCCGCGGCCTACTACCAGCCCCCCGACATCGGCGGCTCGCGGCTCGGCATTTTTTACGCCAACACGCACAACCCGCCGTCGTGGCCCACCTACGACATGGAGACGCTCTCGTATCACGAGGCGATCCCCGGTCACCATCTCCAGATCTCGATCGCACAGAAACTCGACGGCATCCCCGAGTTCCGCCGCCACGCGCACTTCACGGCCTACATCGAGGGATGGGCGCACTACACGGAGCGCCTGGCCGACGAGATGGGCATGTACTCGACCCCGATGGATCGGCTGGGCATGCTCGCGGGACAGGCGTGGCGTGCGGCCCGGTTGGTGGTCGACACCGGCATGCACGCGCACAAGTGGAGCCGACAGCGCGCCGTCGAGGTGCTCCAGCGCATCCGAAGCGGCCCTTCCGACGACGTCGCGAACGAGGTCGATCGCTACATCATCTGGCCGGGGCAGGCGCTGGCGTACAAGATCGGCCAACGCACGATCAGCGAATCGCGCGAGCGTGCGAAGCGCCGGCTGGGCGCCCAGTTCAGCCTGAAGGCGTTCCACGACGAGGTGCTGCGCCGGGGCGCGCTCCCGCTTTCCCTCTTCGAAGACCTGGTCCGCGGCTGGGACGGCGCGTAGCGAGCGCGCCCCGCGACGCGGCCGTATCCTTCTACCCATGCGTCGTGGGTCGCGTCTCCCGCCCGTCGGATTCACGATGGTCGCCCTGTTGGCGATCGCGTCGATGCGTTCGACGACGGCGGGCTCCGAGGGTGGCATCCGCCCTCCACCGCCGCCCGAGTCGGGTCCCGGGTCGCTCGCGACGCCGTTTTCGAGCGTCGTCGAAGAGATCATCGAGAACCCGGTGATGCCCGGGAAGAAGGTCCACCTCTTTCGGCCGAAGGGGGACGGCCTTCCCGAGAAGGCGCCGGTCGTCCTCTTCGCGCACGGCTTCGGCTCGCCGGGGCCCGAGCCCTATCGGTTATGGCTCGAACACATGGCCAAGCGCGGCTCGTTGGTCATCTATCCCGTCTACGCCGCGATCGAGGCCCCAGGCAGGACGAGTCGCTACGACACGCTCTGGTCGGGCTTCGAGGAAGGCGTACGCCATTTCGCGTCGAGCGGCGCCCCCAAACCCGACCTCGAGTACCTGGGCGTCGTCGGCCACTCGTTCGGCGGCGGCGCCGCCCCGGCGCTCGCCGCCCGCGCGGCCGCCCGCGGCTACGGCGCGAAGGGACTCTACGTCGAGTGTTGGGCGCCGTGGTTCGACCTCGACCGCGACGCGTGGACGTCGCTGCCTGCCACGACCCACCTGCTGGTCGGCGCGTTCGAGGGAGACTCGGTGTGCGACCCGACGATGGCGGCGCGCTTTCCCGCCCGCGCGATCCACGTGCCCTCCGAGCGCAAGGCGTTCCGATGCTTCCTGTCCGACGACCATGGACGCCCTTCGCTCTCGGCCAACCATTTCACCCCCTTGAGTGCGAGGGAGACCGACACCCTCGACACGAGGGGGATCTGGCGGCTCGACGACGCCTTGTTCGAATTCGTCGCCAAGGGCGTCGAGGCGGCGGGCCGGTCGGTCTTCGGGCAGACCACCGAGGCGCTCTCGCTCGGAGCGTGGAGCGACGGGGTGTCCGTGGCCCCGCTCTCGTTGTCGGTGCCCGACGAGCCGCCGGGCCGCATGCGCGGGCCCCGGGCCAAGTATCGCGAGAATCCGCTGATCGAGCGCGGCGCGCGCGCTCTCTTCGAACCGGAGTCGTTCAGTTCCCTCCCCCTCCCGCCGCCCTCCCTCGTCCGCGCGTCGCGCCTGCCTCACGCCGAACGCTTCATCGCCGTCCCGCCCGAAGCGCCGGCGACCGTCCCGGATCGGGCGACGCTGTTTCTCTCGCCCGGCGCCGCGATGCCGTCGGACGCACTCGAGCGCGTGAGGGCCGCGGGGGTCGACGTCGTGTTCGAACGAGCGGGCGACCCGTTCGCAAAGGCGCTGCGCAAGAGCGAGCGGCCGACCGCGCTGCTGCTCGGACGAGACCGCAGGCCCTTGCTGTGGAAGCGCGCCGACGACCCGAACCTCGAAGCCGCCGTGCTCGACCTCGTCGCGACGCCGTAGCCGACGCAACCGCCGCGCTCAGTCGACCCAGTCGCACACGAAGACGTTCGTCTCGTGGGGTTTGTCGTTGTAGCGGTTGCTGCACCACGCGAGGCGGCGGCCGTCGGGGCTGAACATCGGGAAGCCGTCGAAGTCGTCGTGGCGCGCGTTCGCGTAGTAGGTCACGCGCTCGAGCCCGGTCCCGTCCAGGTTCGTGAGGTAGAGATCGAACGAACGGCCCGCCTTGTCGTCCATGTTGCTCGCGAAGATCACGCGCTTGCCGTCGGGCGTGAAGAAGGGCCCGAAGTTGGCTTTGCCGTTGTTCGTCACCCGCCGACGATTCGAGCCGTCGGCGTCCATCACGAAGATTTCGAGTTGGTTGGGCCGAACGAGCCCCTTGGCGAGGAGGTCCTTGAACTTGGCCTTCCCCGCGTCGGTGTCGGAGTGGCCGCCGCGGTACGCGATCTGCTTTCCGTCGGGCGACCAGACCGGACCGCCGTCATAGCCGACGTCGGTCGTCAAGCGTCGGACGTCGGTCCCGTCGAGTTTCATGCTGTAGATGTCGAGGTCGCCATCGCGCGACGACGTGAATGCGATGCGGTCCCCCGTCGGCGACACCGTCGCCTCGGCGTCGTAGCCGGGGCTCGTCGTCAGGCGCTGCATGTCTTTCCCGTCGACGCCGACGGTGAAGATCTCGTACGAGTTGAAGACGGCCCAGGTGTAGCCGTGCGACTGGTCGGGAGGCGGGGGCGGCGCATCGCCGTCCAGGTGGGTCGAAGAGAACAGGATGCGCCGATCGCCGGGCAGGAAGAACCCGCAGGTCGTCCGCGCCGTGCCCGTCGAGAGGAGGCGCACGTCGCCCCCATCCGGATTCATCGTGAGGATCTGATCGGCCAGGTAGGGCGGGCGCGTGGACTGGAAGACCAGTTTGTCGCCGGCGAACGACCAGTAGGCCTCGGCGTTCTGGCCGCCGAACGTCAGTTGGCGGATGTTGCGTAGGTGTCGCTCGTGGGGCTCGGGGTCGCGGGCGCAGGGGAGCCTCGAGGCCGAGCCCCGGTCGCAGCCGACGAGCCCCTGGACGAGGAATCCGGGGACGAGCACGGCGAGCACGAGCGTGGCGAGCGGGGCGATCCGACGGTGCATGGGTGACTCCGCGCGGGATCGTATCCTCCGATCGATGTCTGTCGTCGTCCCCGACCCCGTCCCGACCTACGAGGCGTTCTGCGCCCGGGCGAAGGAACTCTTCGCCGCGATCCCGGCGGAGTTCACCGAAGGCATCGAGGACGTGGCGCTCCACCGCGGCATCAACCGTCATCCCCAGATCTCCGACGTCGTGACGCTCGGCGAGTGCGAACCCTCGCCGATGGTGGCGCTCGCCGGCGACGGCGAGGTCCGGTCGATCATGCACCTCTACTACGGCTCGTTCGTCGATCTCGCCCGTGGCGACCCATCGTTTCACTTCGACGACGAGTTGAAGGAGACGATCGAGCACGAGATCCAGCACCACGTGGAAGACAAGGCCGGACGTCGCGGGTTGATCGACGAAGACGAGCTCTTCGACGCCCACGCACGCTTTCGAGCCGACATGGACGTCGATCCCGGGTGGTACCGGCGGGGCCGCGTGATCGAGCGCAACGTCTGGGCCGTGGACCTCGATCTCTTCGTCGAGGTCGAGATGCGCAAGCGGGACTTCCAGTCGTTGAAGGGAAGGCCCCTCACGCTCAAGGTCTTGGGCGAGCCGGTCGAACTCGAAATCCCCGACGACGCGGAACCCGACGAGATCTTCACGCTCGAAGGCTCGGGGCTGCTCCAGACCGCCGAAGACGAAGACGAGGACGCAGCGACCGACGACGTGCCCGCGGGCGACTTGCACATCGTTCCGGTCGTCCGATGAGTTCCGGTGGTCCGATGAAGCGTGGCCCGATGCCGGCGCGCTGGCTGGTCAAGACCGAGCCCTCCACCTACGCGTTCGCCGATCTCGTGCGCGGCGGCGCCACCACCTGGGACGGCGTTTCGAATGCGCTCGCTCTCATCCACCTGCGCACGATGGTGAAGGGCGACACGGTCCTCGTCTATCACTCGGGCGCCGAAAAATCGGTCGTCGGGCTGGCCCGGGTGAGCGTCGGGCCGCGCCCCGACCCGAAGCAGTCCGACCCGAAGCTCGTCGTCGTCGACCTCGAGCCGATCGCCGCGGCTCGCGCGCCGCTCTCGCTCACGATGATCAAGGCCGAGGGCTCGTGCCGTGAACTCGGGCTCGTGCGGATGTCGCGCCTCTCCGTGATGCCCGTGCCCGAAAAGGCGTGGGAGTTCATCGTGCGCAAGTCGGGCTTGCCGACGACCTGACCCGTCCGGTCGACCGTTACCGCGCGACCGCCGCGGTCTGCATGTCGGCGAGGCGTGCGGCGAGGATGTCGATCGAGGCGGACGACGTCCCGAGCGCGATCGCGCGAACGGTGCGCTGACTCGATCCGACGACCAGTTCGGCCGCGGCCGAGAGATCGACGCCCTCGCGCAGGAGCTTCGCCGACCGGGCACGCTGGAGCAGCTTCTCCACCAGACGCTTCCAGGCGACGTCGTGGGCTCCGAGCAGACGCACGGCGGCGGGCTCCGAGCCGATCCCGCCGCCCAGCACGAGGCGGGCGGTGTCGAGCTCGCGGGCGACGGCGCCGAAGGCCCGGCGATTCATCTCATCGAGCGCCGCGACGAGATCTTCTCGCGTCGAGAGCGGCGGCGGCGCCATGAACCGCGGCAGGATGCGATCGAGCAGATCTCCGGCGAGCGCGGCCAGCAGGCGCCGCTTGGAGTCGAAGTGGAGATAAAACGTGCCCCGGGAGACCTTGGCCTCCTTGGCCACGTGCGTCACCGTCGCGTTCCCATAGCCTCGGCGACGGAACACGCTCGCGGCGGCGGCGAGCACGAGCGCGCGGCGCTCGACCGAGGAGAGCCGGAGGCGGCGGCGACGACTGGCCGGGCTCAAGACACGTCCATGGCCCGGGCTACGACCGTCGCCCGCGCTCGAGTTCGACGCCGACGGTGCGACTGAACCGGACCGCGCCCGGCTTCGCGACGCGGATGCGCAGCCACGCGACGCCGCTGGTCGCGATCAGATGCTCGGCCAGCCGCTCGGCGAACGTCTCGACGAGGTGGAATCCCTGCGCCGCGCCGAAGGCCAGCGCCGACTTCGCGACGGTGCGGTAATTGAGCGCATCGCGCACGTCGTCGGTCGCCGCCGCCTTCGCCGCGTCGCAGGCCATCTCGAGGTCGACGAGCAGGGTCTGCGGTTCCTCGCGCTCCCACGCCTCGACGCCGATCGTCGTGCGCACCTCGAGCCCTTCGAGGAAAATCGTGTCGCGCACGCTCAAGGTCGTCCCGGTGCGGGGCGCACGACCGACAAGTGGGCGCGGGCCTCCTCGACGGTGTGAAACAGCGGCAGCACGCGCGTCAGCCCGATGGCGCGCAGGAGTTTCACGATGGCGGGCGTCGCCGCCGCGAGCGCGATCCCGCCGCCCGCCTCCGAGAGTCGTTTGCCGAGCCGAATCAGGAACGTGAGGCCGACCGACGCGAGGAACGTCGTCCGCGACAGATCGATGACCAACCGCGATCCGGTCGGGCCGAGCAACCCGAGCGCGGACGCGTCGACGCCGGCAACGAGTTCGGCGGTCCACTCGGCCGGAGCCGACAGCACGGGAACGAGGACGGGCATGCGGCGCGAAGAGTCCCCGAAACGCCGCCGCTTGGCAAGCGCGGCGGCGGCTACAGCGCGATCCGGGCGACCCGCCACGCACCGTCCTTCCACACGAGCACGACACGTCGACGCGTACCGTCGCGCTGGACGCGGTCGATTTCGACGCGCTCGACGCCCTCGACGACCCGTACGACCTCCGCTCGGGCGACGGGACCGGAGTCCGACGCCCGGCTCCTGGTGAGCATGCGGAAGAGCCCCGCCAGGTCGCCGGTGAACGCGGCGCGGTAGAGAGCATCCTCCGGCGCGTCACGCGGGGGGGGAATGCGCGAGGCGATCCGCGTGCCGGTGGCCGTATCGGACAGCAACGCGCTCCACGCGAGCAGATCCCGACGCACGCCCTCGATGCCCTCGATCGTCGAGCACGCACGCAGCGCCGCGAAATCGCCCGCCTCGACCGCGCGCGATACGCACGCGATCGCCGCGTCGGGTGTCGAGAGATCGGGACCGGCGGGCGACGTGTCGCGCTGGGGCGGCGCCCCCTGCTTTCCGCACGCCGCCCCGGCAAGGTTCGCCGAGAGCAGCAACGCGAGAAGCGCGAACGCGGGGCTCGGACGGATCGGTCGCGACGAGGAAGCCATCGCGGGAAGGTAGCATCCGGTCGTGGACGAGTTTCCGATCACCGCGTGGCGCTACCACATGGACCTCGAGGTTCGCGGACTCGATCGCCAGAACCTCTGCGACGCGCTCGAGACCGAAGAGTTGGGCCTCTTCGTCGATCTGCCGCGATCGCAGGCATATGCCGCCATCCGCGACGGACGGCTGCGCTATGAAGGCACCCGCACCGAGCCGGCGACGACGTTCGCGCGCGACCTCTCGATTCTCTCGCTCTTCCTGTTCGAGGTGATCCGTGGCATCGAGGTGGCGGAGCGCTACTGCGCCGACGACGTGACCGACGACGTGCGGGCGTGGAAGGTCGTCGCCCGGCGCGGCGAGTGGGTGAAGGTGCCGCTGGTCGTGTGTCGAGACGCCGAGCGACGCTTCATCGTCGACCCTGCGACCGAAGACCTCGAGGTGGTGCGCGCCCGCTGGTCGGCGTATCCGCTCTGGTTCCAGGACGGGATGCGCCGGAAGCACCCGGCGCTTCGCGACCTTTAAGAACCCATCGCGACCCTACGGCGCGCTCGCGCCGAGGGGATAGGCGGCGCCCGTGACGATGCCCGGGACACCCGGGGCCATCGCGATCGCCTGAACGCCCGGCGTCACGACGTCGAGGTCGATCTGCGCCACGTCGGACGGGTACCACTCGTAGTCGAGCATCCACGATTCGACGCCGTCGGAAGAAAAGAGGTGGAATCGCGTCAGCACCGGATCGTTGACCATCACCGTCACGCGGTCCGAACCCTGAAGCGTTCCCCCGACGTCGTCGAGCGCGGGAAACGCGAATCCCTCGCCGATGTCCTGGGCGTTGGAACGCACGATGCCATCGGTCGCGTCGTAGGCGTCGAGCCCCTGCACGATGTAGTCCCCGGGCGGCGTGATGAAGAGGGAGATCGGCGTGCCCTGTAGCGAGGGTTCCCGCGCTGGGAACTGGGCGAAGTCGGTGGGACCGATCAGCACGAATCCCGGCATCGGCTCGTCTTCGAGGAGCAGGAAGAACACGTCGGTGAAGGGCTCGTACGCGCAGTCACCCGACCCGTCGGGCGTCGGCAGCGCGTCCACGCCGGGCGCGGGACCGACGTCGAGTTCTGAGAACGTCGAGAGGTCCACGACGGCGAGGTTCCCGCCGCCGAGCCCGTCGGAGAACGGGACGTAGAGCCGGTTGCGCCGGAAATCGAGGCACGGCGTGAACGACGCGGGTGATCCGGCGAGCGCGGGAGACAATACGAGCGGCGCGCCGATCTCCGTGCGGGTTGCGACGTCGACCCGGTGGAGCAGGAGACGATTGCGCACGGCATCGGTCGCCGTCGCGTAGAGCGTCTTTCCGTCGATGGAGACGGCAAACGATACGCCGGTGCGAACGCCGAGTTCTCCCGCGAGCGCCACGGTCGTCATGGCCGCGTCGCCGGGCACGAACGTGCCGAGGGCGGAGTCTCCGGGTCCCGGCGTCGGATCGAGCCACACCCAGATCCGAGCCGCCGTGCCGATCGGCTCGCGGGACCTGAATCCGGCCGGTGGCGTCGTCGTGGAAAGCACGGCACCGGTCACGGTGTCGATTTCGTACGCACTCCCGTTGGACGATGTGACGACGAGGTTGGGCGCCACGCCCACGGTGAAGTACGACGACCGCTCTTGCAGCATGTAGTGATCGTTGGCATTGACGACCGCCCCCTCCTGGACGACGAGGTGGTGGACGTCGCCCGGAAAGAGGTGTCCGCCGGCGATCGGCTTGACGAGGATCGAGTAAGGGTCGGTCGGGTCGGCGAACGCCTCGACGGCGATCGACTCACCGGTGTCGTTGTCGGCCAACCGGACCGCGTACGAGTTGAGCACGCGGATCGGCTCGTCGTACGTGACCTTCATCGTGTCGACCCACCCCGCAACGACGGCTCCGTCGACGGGGAAAATCGCCGTGATGGCGGGGCGATTCTGCTTGCCGCGACTCCCGCACGAAGCGAGCGCGAGCAGGGCGAGGACGCCGAAGACGGTCGAGCGGTGGGAGGCGGGCACGGGCCGAGGATACCGGACGGAGCGGCCCCGGCACGCAACGCCGCCGGGGGCGTCCCTCCGCACCCGTACCCTCACCCCGTGATCGCCACTTCGGCGCTGCTCCTGGAACGCGATCGTGCCTTCGACGCCGTCGCGCGTGCGCTCGGGGTCGTCGCGTGGCCCGAGGTCCCCGTTCGATGGAATCGCCGCCTGCGTCGTGCGGGTCGTGCGGTGATCGAACGGCGACGAGGCGGAGTCGCCCATGCGACGATCGAATTGTCGCCGTCGTACTTCGAGGTCTACCCGGGAGACCTGCACGGGATTCTCGTCCACGAGGGCGTGCATGTCGGCCTCGCATTGCTCGGGCTTCCCTTCGGCCACTCGCCCACGTTCCGCGCCGCCTGCGAGCGGGCCGGCGGGCGCCAGCACAGCCGGGACATGCCGGGGCGCGTCTACCGCTACCGCTGCCCCATCTGTCAGGCCATCCTCGATCGTCGCCGTCGTCCGGGCGGCGATCGGTGGTGCGCCCGATGCGCGCGCGACGCCGAACGATCGGGCACGCCTCCTTTCCTCGGCGATCGAGCACTCCTGCTCGTCGGCGTCGCGTTTCAGGGCGCCGAGACGCGAAGTCGTCCGGCGTCGGACGTGGGTCCCGTCGCGCATTCGGAGCACGCCTCCTCGGGAACGACCCCGACCGCCCCGTCGATTGACAACCCGTCGGCTCCGTGGTGCCGTTCCCCCACGCTTTCCAACGCGGCGTCGAACCCGATGTCGAGGCTGGCGTCGAACGATCCGCCGAGGACTCCATGATGCGCGCCCTGTCGTTTCCGATCCTCGCCGCGTTGGCGCTGACCCTCGTCCCTTCGCTCACGCCTTCGATCTCGCGTTCGGCGTTCGCCGCTCCCGGAGACGTCCGCGTCCCGGAAGTGATCGACCTCTCGGTCGCGGCCGCGGAGGCCGAGTTGCGCGCGGGCGGGTTCGGCGCGGCGCTGCGCGACGCCCCGGCCGGCGGCGGACCGAACGGCACGATCGCCCGTCAGGAGCCGGGTGGCTTCGCACTCGCTTCCCCGGGACTGGCGGTCGTGCTGTACGTGCGCGGGGGAGCGGGCCCGGCGATCGGCATTCCGGGCGTCTCCGATCCGACGCCGCCACCGGGTCTCCCGGCCGATCCCACTTCGAATCCCCCCTCGAGTCCGACGGTCCCTACGGCGCCACCGGCTGCCGCCGAGGCGATCGTGCCCGACGTCCGCGGCAAGTCCGAGGCCGACGCGATCGAACTGTTGAAGCATTGGCTGATCACGATCCTGACGGTCGATTCGGTGCCCGAGAACGAGGGGCGGGTCACCGACCAGAAGCCCGCCGCGGGTTCGACCCTGGGCCCCGAGGGCGTCGTCGAGATCAGCGTGGGACGCAGCGGTACGCCCGCCCCCGCCGGGACCTCGATCGTTCCGAGCGTCATCGGGCTGACGGAAGACGCGGCGATGCAGATGCTGATGGCCGCGCGCCTCGTCCCGATGTTCGAAGTCGCCGTGTCGACCGATCCGATGAAGGCCGGCAAGGCGCTCGCGCAGGAACCCGCGCCGGGCACGGTCGTCGCGAGCGACAGCAACGTCGTCGTGACCATGGGGCGCATGGCCGCGAGCGCGATGAACGAGGCCGAAGTTCCCGATTGCTCGAGGCTTCCCGAGGGCGTCGCGCGCAAGAGGCTCCTCGACGCGGGCTTTTCGATCCTCGCGGTCAAGGACCGCATGGCGGCACAAACCGACAACGGCCTCGTGCTCGAACAGGATCCGGCGCCGATGACCCGGCTGCTCAAGGGTCGCGGCGTGACGCTGACCGTGGGGCGCCTCGTGATGCTGCCGGTCGCCGTCCCCGACGTCACGCGCGTGGACGCGGTGTCGGCGGAGCGCGTGCTGCGCGACGCCGGCTTCGAGGTCGAGAAGGTCTACGCCGACACGCTCCCGAGCGAGGTCGGCAAGGTCATCGCCGAGGAGCCGCCCGGCAACTCGGCCCGGGTGCGGGGCTCGTTCATCCGGATCACGATCGGCCGCTCCAATGCGGCGATCCCGACGACGATCGCGGTGCCCAGCGTCGTCGGTCGCATCGAGAGCCAGGTGCGGAGCGATCTGCAGGCGCGGGGTTTCGGCGTGAGGATCAACCTCGTGCCCGGCGCGGCCGCCGAGGCGGGAAAGATCCGCAACCAGTCTCCGACGGGCGGCGCGCTCGTGGCGCCCGGCACCGAGATCGTGCTCGACGTCGTGCGAGCCGACGTCGTCCAGCCCGGTGTTCCGCTGCCCAACTACGTGAACATGGACGCCGCGACGGCGCAACTCGATCTGCAGGCCAAGGGGCTGCGCGTCGCGTTCGCCTACACGACGGGCTCACCCGAGGGACGGGTGACGAGTCAGGACCCGGTCGGGGGCAGCGTGACGGTTCGCGGCGCGCTGGTGACGCTGACCGTCGTGCGCGCGCCGGCGCTCGGAAGCCCGACGCTGATCGAGCCCGCGCATCGGGTGGCACTGCCGCGCAACCACGGCGTGATCTTTCGCTGGAACCCCGTGCCGGGGGCGGAGGACTACCAGATCGAGGTGTTGAGCTGGAAGGACGGCGGGTGGCAGCGCGAGAATCAATACGAACTGCGCGACCCGTTCATGAAGGTCGGGAAGTCCCGTGCCGGGCGCTACCAGTGGCACGTGCGCGCCCGCCGGGCGGGCGGCACGATCACCGGCCCCTGGAGCGAGTTCTGGTCGCTGCAGGTGTATTGACCGTCGGAACGAGCGCCGCGATTCGACGACGGGGCCCGCGTCCGACGCCGGCCCGGCGGCCTACGCCACGACCCGGCTCGGCGGCCTACGCCACAACACTGTATCCTCCGTCCACGACGATCGTCTGCCCGACCACCATCGAGGCGAAGGGGCTCACGAGCCAGAGCACGGCGTCGGCGACGTTCTGCGGTTCGACGAGCCGCCCCGCCGGCGTGCGCTTGGCACCCTCGGAGAGCATCTGCTCGCGGTTGGGGAAGTGCTTCAACGCGTCGGTGTCGACGACGCCCGCCGAGACGGCGTTCACCCGCATCCCTCGGGGCGCCAACTCGACGGCCAGGTGGCGTACGAGGCTTTCGAGGGCCGCCTTGCTCGCGCCGACCGCCGCGTAGTTCGGGATCGCGCGGACGGCACCGAGGCTCGAAACGGCGACGACGTGCCCGCCCCGATCGGCCATCAACTTCGACGCATGCTGGACGAGCGGCAGCAGCGCGGCCGCGTTGATGTCCATCGTCCAGTTCCAGTGCTTGGGCGTCAGTTCGAGCGCCGGCTTGATCACGCCCGACGCGGCGTTGCTGACGAGGATGTCGAGGCTGCCGAACTCCTCGCGGATCGCCGCGAACATCCCGTCGAGCGCCTCGGGGTCGGCGACGTTGCCCTTGACGAGCAGCACTTTCGACCCCTTCGCCCGGATCGCCGCGGCCGTGTCCTCGGCCGGCTTCTTGCTGCGAAGGTAGTTGATCGCGACGTCGGCGCCCGCCTCGGCGAGGCGGACCGCGATGGCGGCACCGATACCCCGGGTTCCCCCGGTGATGAGGGCCTTCTTGCCACGGAGATCGATGGAAAGGGTTCCGATGCCGCACGCTCCGCGCGGAACGGTACCCTACGGGTCATGCGATCCCCGAATTCCCCCCAAGGGCTCGCCCCCGAGCGTGGCTCGAGGCGCCTCTTGTCCGTCGTTT
>JANNRO010000237.1:0-12187 GCA_031401505.1 Planctomycetia bacterium | reverse complement strand
TACCCCGACGCCCCCCGACCGGCGACTTCCTCACCGTCGCTCGCGCCGGCCGCGAGTTGCCGCTCGATTTACTTGTGGAGGACGATCGACGCCGCGTTGTGCGGCCCGACCGGCTCGGCAAGCGTCACGCCGTTGGCCTTCAGGTCGAAGCCCAAGACGGCCCATGCGTCGGCTTCCGCGATCTTCGGTCCCCCGGGTGGCATCGTCGTCACGACGAATTGCGCTACGTCTGCCGCGGTCCGGAACGTGCCACGGCGGAGTTTCCGAGTGGCCGGAGGGTCGAGCGGGAGGGCCGATGCGCCGACGACGGCGGGCGCACTCGCGCTGCCCTCGCCACCGGCGCCGTGGCATCGCGCACACTGCTGCGCATAGACGACGGCGCCGCGCTCGGCTTGGGCGCGAACCGGGTCCGCCACGTCGTTCGACGCGGCCGGTGTCGGGCGATGGACGGCCGCCGCGGGTGCGTCATGGCAGGTGGTGCAGGAAGAGCGGCAACCGGCGACAGCCGCGACTCCAGCCACGAGGACGGTTGCGAGTGCGACCGGAGAGAGGATTCGAACGTTCACCATGGGGGCCTCCGAGCCGAGGTCGTTCTCGGCGTTCGCCCCTTCCTATCCGGGGTTCCCTAATTAAGCAAGTACATACTTGTATATTTAATCACGGCACGGACGCGGCGGCCGGCGCTAGGCTTCGGCCGGTCATGCCGCGCCCCCGCCGACGATCCTCCTCTCCTCGTGACGCGCTGCTGGTCGCACTGCAACGTCATCGCCCCGCTTCGATCGACGTCCTGGCGCGCGATCTGCGGCGAACGTCGGAAGCCGTTCGGCAGGCGCTCGGGCGCCTCGTGCGGGCGGGTCTCGTCGCTCGCGCAGAAGCCGCGGCCCCGACGGGGCCTCGCGGGCGAGGTCGTCCGTCGGAACGATTCACGCTGACGCCGGCCGGCGAGGAGTCGCTTCCGAAGTCCTATGCCGAAATGACGGTCGTATTGGTCGATGCCGTCGCGTCGGAATTGGGACCGGAGGCGCTCGTCCGGGTGCTCGGGCGGGTGACCGACGCCCGTGCGGCGGCGCTCCTTCCGCGTATGAGCGGGCTGGATCTCGCCGAGCGCGTCGAGGCGCTCCGCGCCGTCTACCGCGACGGCGACCCGTTCATCGACGTCGCGCGCGTCGACGGGGGATGGCGCATCACGGAACGCAACTGCCCCTTCCTCCGACTCGCGACGTCGCGCCCGCTCGTCTGCAGCACGACTGTCGGCGTGCTGGCGCGACTTCTCGGGCGGCGCGTCGTTCGCGAGCGGCGCTTTCAATCGGGCGACGGGTGCTGCGTCTTCTTCGTCGACGAGTCGGAGAAGGCCGACGAGAAGGCGCACGGCTTCCAATCGGAACCTGACGTGAACTCAGCGACGACGTCCTGACGTCTCGTTCGACTCAGGCCCCGTGGCACTTCTTGTACTTTTTGCCGCTGCCGCACGAGCAGGGCTCGTTGCGCCCCGGATGACCCTCGCGCTTCAACGGCTCGGGCCTGGCCGACTCGCCGTCGACGTACAACCAGCGCCGATCCGTACCGCCGCGGGCGAAGCGGGCCTTTTCGTGGTGCTCGAGCACCGGGCCGTCCTTCTTCGCGCTGTGGCGGGCCTTGAACTCGACCATGCCCTCCTCGTCGTTCGGGCCGCCGCCCTCCGTCGAGACGATCTCGAGGCCGAGCCACGTCGACTCTTTCGACCAACGTTCGGTCTCCTGGCGATCGACGCCGTCCGCGACCTTCGGGGCATAGGTCGCGAAGATGTGGTCGATCTCGCCTTTCACGTAGGCCGTGTAGCGCGATCGCATCACCGCCTCGGCGGTCGACGCTCTCGCGCCCGCGATCACGGGGCCGCAGCACGTCTCGTAGGTCTTCTCGGATCCGCAGGGGCAGGTCGTCATTCCGTCAGGCTACACACGGCACGGCCCGACGTCGAAGCGATCGGGGGAGCGTCGGCGATCGGCGCGAAAAGAGCCGCGCACGCGAAGTACATGCAAACGCCAGGGTGACGTCGCGCGAATGAGCGCGGATCTCATCCGTCGGTCACGAGCCTCTCATGTCACGGGCCTACGCTCCGCGCAGACATCGCAGGTGCGATGCCCGCTTCGCGCGTCGCGCCGAAGTTCGGCCGAACGCGGGGTGGGGCGCACGGCGGGAGGTGACCATGCCGCACTTCATCGATCGACGCGGGGCCGGAAGTCTCCTTCTCTTTGGACAGGTGCTCGTCGGCTTCGCGGCCTGCTTCTTGTCGGCCTGCGGTGGGGGAGGCGCCGAGGCGAGCACCCCGGCGACCACTCCGACGGATCCGACCGATCCCGTCGAACCGGTCGATCCGCCGGTCGACCCCGCTCCGCCGGGCGGATTCAACCCGGCGCTCGATCCCTTGCTCGCCCAGCTCTCGAGGCAGGGCAATGCCGCACCGCTGCGCGCGGCCCCGATCGAGGACTCGGATCTGGTCCGGCTCGGTCAGGCGCTCTTCTTCGACCGCGAGCTCTCGGGCAACCGGGACATCTCCTGCTACACCTGCCACGACGTCGACTTCGCGAGCGGGGACGGCCTCTCGGTGTCGATCGGCACCGGGGGCTTCGGCAAGGGCGCCGATCGGCGGCTCGAAGCCGGGTTCCTGATTCCGCGCAACGCGCCGGCGCTGTTCCACCTCGCGGGGCGCAACACGCTGTTCCTCGACGGGCGGGTGTCGCGCCGCCCGGACGGCACGTTGGTCACCCCGGAGCCGGCGCTCAACGGCTCCAATCCGGCGGCCGCCGCGATCGTGGCGCAACTGCCGACGGCGCTCGCCGCGCAGGCGATGTTTCCCGTGACCAACCGCGAAGAGATGCGGGGGCAACCGGGCGAGAACGAGATCGCCGACGCGCCCGACAACCTGACCGTCTGGTCGCTGCTGATGAAGCGTCTCGTCGGCACGTCCGACGGCCCGGAGGCGGGGATTGCCGGCTACCGCGACCTCTTCGCGCGTGCCTACCCCGCGGTCGATGATTGGGACGACTTCAATTTCGGGCATGCGGCCCGGGCGTTGGCGGCGTTCGAAGTGGCGTCGTTCGATACGTCGTCCTCGGCGTTCGACAGGTGGCTGGTTGGCGACGCCTCGGCGCTCTCCGATACCGAGAAACAGGGAGGGATCCTGTTCTACGGTCGGGCGGGCTGCGCCCGCTGCCATGGCGGTCCGGCGCTGTCCGATGACCGGCATCACGCGATCGGCATTCCGCAGGTCGGCCCGGGCAAGGACTTCGCGTTCGAGGACACGGGCCGTGCGCTCGTGACCCTCGATTCCGACGACGTCTACCGCTTCCGTACGCCGTCGTTGCGCAACACGGCGCTGACCGGCCCGTACACGCATGACGGCGCGTTCACCTCGCTCGAACGGGTGGTGCGTCACTACATCGCGCCGGAGGCGTCGCTGCGCAACTACGACGTATCGCAGCTGACGCCCCTGCTCCAACCCCTCGTCGACATCGACCCGTTCCGTCTCGACGCGCGTACGGCCGCGATCGACCGGGGTGTCAGAGGTGGTCTCCGGCTCGACGACGCCGAGGTCGATCAGTTGGTAGCGTTTCTACGCGCGCTGACCGACGCCGACGCGGCCGACATCGACCGGGCCGAACCCGAGACGGTGCCGAGCGGACTGCCGATCGACGACGAGGACTGAGGTCGCCCGCGTCCGCGCAAGGTTTTCTCGGAAGTGTCTGACACTTTCGGGAAAACCTTGCGTCGATCGGCGCGCGCGGATCAGGGTTCGATGACGTACGCGACGATGTAGTCTTCGCCGCCGATGTGGTCGAACGCCCTCGCGCGCTCGGGCTTGCCGCCGTCGTTGGGGGCGAGAATGCTCGCGAGTGCGCGCGTCGCGTGGGGCGCGGCGTCCGACTCGGGATTCTCGGCGATCGCGAGCAACGCCTTCGTGGTGCCGACCTGGCCCAGGAGGCGCAGTGCTTCGGCGAGATTGAATTGGAGAAGCCCGCTGCCCCCCCGTGCCAGTCGGGTCGTCAGCCGCTCTCCGTCGCGAACGTCTCCGAAGAGTCCGAGCGCGATGGCGAACTGCCCGACGGCATCCACGTTGCCGGCCGTGTCGAAGCCGTGCCGGATCAGCCGGAGTGCGGACGTGTCTTTCAGCATCCCGAGCGCGACCGCCGCGTGTCCGCGAACTTCCGGATTCGCGTCGTCCGTCAACATGCTCTCGAGCGGCCCCTGCGCGACCGGCGAGCCGAGGATTCCGAGCGCGACGGCCGCGGCCGCGCGCGTCGTCGCCTGCGAGCCCGGCTTCTTGAGGGCGTCCAGGCAGTGGCGTAGGGCGCGCGGGTCGCGGGACATGGCGAGCGCGATGAGGTCGTATTCGCGAAGATCGCGCGTCCGTGCCAGATCGGCGATCAGGATCCGGACGGCGCTCTGCGAGTTGGATGCCCGCGCGATCCGCCCGAGGCTGATCGCCGCGGCGGCCCGCACGCTGCGATCGTGCTCGTTCAACAGGATGCGCCCGAGCCTCAGGCACGCATCGCGGATCGGCCCGTCGAGCAAGGCGTCCGTGCGCTCGCTCGTCAATCGTGTGAGCATCGCCTCGAGGGCTTCGGCGGATTCGGTCTCGCCCGCGCGCCGCAGCGTCTCGATCGTCGCGGTGTCGGGCGGCGCCACCGCCCAGGGAAGGATGCCGAGCCCGGTGGCCGCGGCGCGACGGACTTCGACACGCGCGTCATCGATGGACGCGATGAGCAGCGCCCTGGCATCGAGGCTTCGGCGCGCGAGCGCGGTCAGCGCGGTCGCGCGAAGGATCGGGGCAACCGCGCCATCTCGCACGATTCGCTCGAGCGCCGTCGTCCCCTCCGCTCCATGCGTGGAGCCGAACGCCATCAGGAGGCCTTCCGTGTACGCGCGCTCGGAACCCGAGTCCTTCTCGAGCAACTGGACGAGCAACGCATCGGCGGCATCGCGCCAGAGGACGGGAATCGCGAGCGCGATGAGTCCGCGAACGTGGGCCTCGACGATCTCGTCGGATGCGACGGGATGCACGGCCGGAATCAACGGAGTCGCCGACGTGTACGAGAGCGCGTTGCCGACACCCATGCCGAGTTCGAGGTTGTGCGATCGAAGTGACTTGCGCACGAGGTCGCCCATCGCATCCGCCTCGGCGGGGGTCGCGATGCGCACGGCGGCCGAGACGGCCGCCCCTCGCAACCGATAGTCCTGGGACGCGGTCGCCAACTCGAGCAGGCGGGGACGAACGACCTTGCGCGTCATTTCGTACGCGGTTCCCCGATCTTCGCCCGTGCGCTCGGCCGAGTGATCGGCAGGCTTCAAGAACTCGAATCGATGGACACCCCACCAGACCTCCCAGGCCGTCTCGTCGGTCGCGGGCTTGCGGCGCTCCGCCGGCTCGCCTCGGGACGTTTCACCCGGGGCGCTCGGAGTCTGAGGCGTCACGGGCGATCCGGGTGCGGGTGGCGCGGACGGCGTCGTCGGAGTCGTCGGCGTCGCGGGGGTGACCGGTGGGACCGGAGGGGTCGAAGGGTCGGTTGGCGTAGTCGGAGGGACCTCCGGCGGTGGATCTTGGGGGGAGCGAAGGCCCTCCGGGATCGAACCGGTCGGGAGATATCGCGGAGTCGGACTGCTGCCGCAGTCCGAACCGCGTGCCGTGCCGTCACCGAGCGAAAGCGCTGCCACCGCCAGAAGCGGGACGAATCCCCAAAGAACGGGTTTCAACACGGACGCACCTCCCGCACCCCGCCGAGTCGCTTCGACGACGGCCCTGCCCGAGGCCGCGCCAGCGTATCAAACGTCGGGAATTCGCGCGTGCCTCGTCTGCCGTCGAACGAGGCTCGGCTCGTGCGCCCGCCCCCCGGTCAACTGGACGAGGCGGAGGCTACGGAAGGATCAACCGCGGCACGTACCAGAACGGGTCGTCGAAGAGCGCCTTCTTCGGCTCGGCCGCGAGATCGGGATCGCGGAGCAACGTCTCGACCAGCTCGACGCTCGCTTCGCCGGCCGCGACGGCCTGCGCGAACGTGTAGTTGCGGGCGCGCGCCTTCGGCACCGCCTCGAGGCCCTTCGTCGCGCGGGCGAGGAACTGGTCGACGGCGGCGTCGAGCCGGGGGGCCGCCGCGTCGGCGGCGTCTCCCCGGAGGCCGACCTTGGGTCGAAGCAGCGTCAGGAGCTTCGGACGCATCTCCGCCGCGGTCGCACCCCCGAGGACGGCCGACGTATGGATGATCATCAACGTCGGGTCATAGAGGTCGATCGACGCGACGCCCTTGAGCGACGGGTCGATCCATATTGGCTTCTGATCGTCGGAGAGGAGATTCCAGAGCGCGTCCATGAATCGCCCCTTCAACCGCACCTCGTCGAGGACGCGGCGAACGCGCGGGATGGTCGCGTCCCACGTCGCGCGCAGTCGCCCGAACTCCTCCTCGAACGCCACGCCCAGTCGTTCGAATTCCGCCACCTGCTTCGGGGTCAGGGGCTTCCCCGCCTGATCGAGCGAGGCGGCCAGCAGATTGGTCGCCGTGATCGGATGGGTGAATTCGCCGTTGTGCTGCGCCGACGTCGGAATGCGGTCGATCGTGCGGTACTCGTAGGTCCGCATCTTCTCGACGTTCTCCTGGAGCCGCAGGTAGACCTCCTTGGGCACCTCGGTGCCGGCGTCGGCGTGCTTCGAGATCTCGACGATCGCGCCGCCGACGGCCGTCGACGCCGATGCCAGCGCGGGCCAGTCGGCCTCGCGCACCGCGTCGAGACGTCCCGAGTCGCCGAAGGTGAACGTAGGCCCCTTCGCGGCGGGGGCCTTGGGGCCCGAGGCGAGCGCCTTCTCGAGTTCGGTCACGCGGGAAGTCAACCGTTCGTTGTCTCGCTGGAGCGCGAGCAGCGGATCGCGCGATCGACCCGCGAGGCCGTCCGCGTTCGTCGCCTCGTTCGAGCGCGGCGGCGTGCCGCCCACGCTCGACGTTTCCAGCGCCACCGGCGGCATCGATGCCCGTCGCGGCGCCGCCCCGTCGCCCGTTGCGTCGGCGAACAGCCCGAGCCCGCGCGTGGCGCCCCCGCCGAAGAAGCCGATGCCGGCCGCCGCGAGGAGTCCGATCGACCAGCCAACCTTCGAGACAGCCATCGCCTGACCTCCGAGTGCGGGAAGCGCGGCCGTCGCGGCGCCGACGCCCGATGCCCCGTTTCCGAGCGCCGTTTGAATCCACGTTCGCGTCGCCGAGGCGAGCCCGTCGGGCGGCGCGGCGATCACGAGTCCGGCCAGCGTGCCGGTCGCCGTGCCGAGCGGACGGCCGAGTCGCCGCGCAAGCGTCTCGACGCCGCGTCGTGCACGCTCGGTGACGGTCTGTCGTGCGACGCCGAGCACGTCGGCCGCCGCCGCATGTGACAACTCGGCGACATGGACGAGCAGCACCGCCTCGCGCTCGGGCGATGCGAGCGCTTCGACCGCGTTCGAGACGCGACGGGCTTCGTCGGACGCGGCGAGCGTGTCGGACGGGGAAGGGGTCCGGGGATCGGGAGCGTCCATCGGCGACTCGTCCTCGTCGGCCTGCGCCAGTCCGACCGACGGGCGGCGTTTGCGTTTCATGTTGAACGCCTCGTGTGCGACGACGACACGGAACCACGGCCACGGATCGCCCGGGGGAACGGCGTCGGGCTTCCTCGCCGCAACGAGGAATGCCTGCTGCACGGCATCGAACGCCTCGTGGGAGTCGTGGAGCAACACACACGCGAGCCGCCACGCGGGCTCCGCGCACGTGCGGGCGCAGCGTTCGACCGGATGCTCGGGGGAGGAGACGTTGCGCAACATGTCGTCAGGGGAGAGACGTCGCGAGGCACCCCCGCGGCCAAAGAATTCCGCAACGCTACGCCTGCGGTCGTGCCGAGGAGCCCCGCCGGAGGAGGGATGCGACGACGACGAGCGCCACGAGCAGCCCGCCCGCGAGCGCGAGCCACGGGACGGAGTTTCCATCCCGGATGATCTGTTCGATCACGATCCCGGTGATCTCGTGACCGGACGCGTCGAACGTTCGGATGGCGCCCGTGACGAGTTGCAGCGTGTCGGTCGTCGGCATCTCCACCCGCCACGCGTGCTCGACTCGGCGGACCTTCGATGATTCCGTCACGCTGCCTGCGACTTCGTGGGCCGGCGCGATCAACAGGGCCGGGGCCGTCCGACGGGCCAGCAGATCCCTCGCCTTGGCTCTCGGGATCGCGAACGAACGCGCGGCGTCGTCGGTCGTCGCGTGCTCGAGCGCGACGACCGTCACGTGGCCGAACACCGCGACTTTTTCGGCCGCGGGATCGACGCGATCGAACCCGGTGCGACTGACGTCGCTGTCTCCGCCGAACTTGGACGAATCGACGAAGACCGAGAACCAGCGCGACGCGGCGTCGTATGCCCGGTTGCGCGGCGGGACCCACGTCCGACCTTCCCCCGTGTTCGGCGTTTTGCCGCCGCCGTTCATCGCGCGGACGATCGGAGCCCAACGGGCGTCCCCCGACTCCCGGGAGGCGAACGCTTCCCACGTCTCGCCGGCCAGCGCGGTTGCCGATCGAGCCATTTGACCCGCGAGCGGTCCCCAGTCGAAGCGTACCTCGTTCGATACGCCGACGGACCCGCCCACGATGAGGTCGGCGTGGACGTCGAGCGCCCCGATCGTCGCCGACGCGAGTGACACGAGGAACGAGGCGGCGATCCGATGGTGGCGCATGCGTCGAGCGTATCCGCAGCGCGAGTTCCGCGCCGCCGTGCGTCTCTCCCGGTCTCTCGTAGACTCTGCCGCCGTGTCCGCCCAGCCGAACTCCCCGCTGCCGCCCGGTACCCGACTCGCGCATTTCGAGATCCGTCGCCCGCTCGGCGAAGGCGCGATGGGAGTGGTCTACGAGGCCTACGACACGTCGCTCGACCGGGCGGTCGCGGTCAAGGTGGTCCACGCGATCCACGCGACCAATCCGGACGTCAATGCGAGGTTCCTGGAGGAGCCGCGGCTGGCCGCGCGGGTCGTCCACGACCATCTCGCGCACGTCTACTTCGTGGGCATCACCGACGGTCGGCCCTTCTACGCCATGGAATTGGTCGCGGGTCGCACGCTCGAGCGACTCGTCATCGACGACGGCGCGATGCCGATCGGTCGTGCGGTCGACGTGTTGGTGCAGATCGCGAAGGGGCTCGCGGCCGTGCACGCCGCGGGGCTCGTTCATCGCGACGTGAAGCCCGGCAACGTGCTGGTCAGCGTCGAGGGCCGCGTGAAGCTGACCGATTTCGGGTTGTCCAAGCCGCTGGGAGGGGTATCGGGACGCACCGAGATGGGGTCGGTGATCGGCACGCCCGAGTACATGAGCCCCGAGCAATGTCGCGGCGAGACGGTGGACGCCCGCACCGACATCTACGCGCTCGGACTGACGGCGTACGTGATGTTGACGGGCGCCAAGCCCTGGTCCGGTTCGACGCTCGGCGCGCTCCTCGATCAGCAGATGAACGCCCCCCTGCCCTCCGTCGTCGCACGACGCCCCGATCTGCCTCCCGACGTGGACACGGTGCTCGGGCGACTCACGTCGAAGAATCGCGCGGAGCGCCCCGCGACGATGGCCGATGTGGCCGTGCTGCTCGAACGCCTGCGCCCGCGGACGATCGTCTCGGCACCGATCGTCGCGCGTGGCGCCGCGTTCGCGATCGACCTGTCCGTGCTCGGGTTGCTCGTCGCGGGCAGTACGAAGGCGATCGACTGGACCACGCACCGACTCGGCATCGGTGGCGTCGGCCTGATTCTCGAGGGCCTCGTCGCGACCGCATTGCTCCTGATGTTGCTCCCCGGAATGGAGCGCCGATTCGGCGGGTCGGTCGGGAAACTCCTCCTTCGCCTCGAGGTGACGCGCGACGACGGCACGCGCCCCGACGTTCGAACCCTGGCGTATCGGCTCGTCCTGCGAGCGCCCTATTTCCCGTCGATGCTCGTGCCCGACGCATGGCTCCCGTCGTGGGCCGACTTCGCGGTCACCGCCCTCTTCTTCGGCTGGACGCTGGCGCTCTTCGTCTCGTACTTCGTCAATCGCGGTCGCACGTTTTGCGACGTCCTCTCCCGGACGCACGTGACGTACGCGGCGCACCATCGCTGACGAGCCGCGTACCGGGTCCGAGCGAACCGGGCGCTCCGCCCCGGATGACGCGGGCGGGGTGCTCGGGTCTGTCCACCGTCGAGTCGAAGGGATACAACACGCCTTCGACGCATCGTGCGCCGCCGGAGTCACCACCATGCCCAAGGGTCGCAGCCGAGGTTCCGAGCCGTACGGACACGTGAAGACGCCCGTCGTTCGCAAGCCGAGTTCGAAGGACATCCATCGCGCGGAGGCGTCGGGCCGCGCGGAGCAGGGATCGGGCACGGGAGGACGATCCGGCGGCTCGAAGTCGGCGGGCGGCAACGCGAAGCCCACGAAACTTCGCGTCGGCAGAGGCGTCGGTCGGGGCTCCGGTACCGCTGGCGGCGGCCCCAAGGGCTCCTCCCGATAGATCGCGCCGCACGCGCGTCGGCGCGAGGCGGTCATTGGCAAACGGTCCGGTTCGACGCACGATGGCACCCCCCCCGGAGGTGCCCATGGCTCGGTCCCCGCTCCTGATCGCGTTGTCGCTCGGCGTCGTCGCGTGTTTGGCCGCCTCGTCGTCGGTCGTGCGCGCCGAACCGCCGGCGGCCCCGTCCGCCGAGCAGGTGGCCGCTGCAGTCGCCGAACTGAAGACGGCGCTCGACGCCGGGGATTCGGGCGACGAGAGCCACGACGCGGCGATCGTGGACGCGATCCACGGTGCGGCCGAAGTGCGGGATGCAGGCGTCGTCGCACTCCTCGTCCGTGCGATGAAGAGTTCGTCGCGAGCCATCGAGTCGGCGGCGATCGAGGCGCTCGGCGTCAACGGTCACGCCGAAGCGTTGACGGCGCTGCACAAGAAGTTCAAGAACGACAAGGCGCTGCGCGACGACGAAACGCTGTTCGTCACGCTCCTGCGCGCGATCGGACGCCACGCCGACCTCTCGTCGATTCCGGTGCTGCTCGAGGACCCCTTCGATCGCCTGACGCTCGAAGTCGGGCGCGCGCGCATCATGGGGCTCGCGGGACTTCGTTCGAAGGACGCCGTCAAGGGGCTCGTCGGCGCGATGAAACTCGCGTCGCCGGGTGCATCGCGCCGTTCCGTCGGGGAAGCGAGCGAGCCCTTCATGAAGTGGGTCCGCGCCGCGATGTCGATCCTGACGGGCGCCGACGCGGGGCCGACGAAGGCCGAGTGGCTCGAGTGGTACCGGAAGAACGACGACAAATACGAAGTTCCCGCGGCACTGCCCGCCGTCTCGGCGGCGACGCGCAGGGAGTGGGAGTCGTTCTGGGGCGAGCCCTATGCGGGGGGAGCGACGGAGAAGGCTCCGGCTCACACGGCCCGCGCCTTCGTGACGAATCCGGCCGCCGCCGACGTCGAAGCGGCGATCGCGGAGCTGCAGACCGCCGTCAAGGAGGGTGACGAACTCTCGTCGCTCGAGGCCGTGCGCAAGGTCGGGTTGCTGGTTTCGCCGGAGGCGGTCGAGGCGCTGGAGCGACTCCACCGCGCCCGTTCGACCGCCGTCGTCGCCGCTTCGCTCGAGGCGCTCGGCTACATGCCGATGAAGGAGGCCGTCAAGGCGTTGAACGGCCTGTATCGCCGCTACAGCCAGCTCCGCGACGACGAATACATGTTGCCCGTGCTCCTGAAGGCGATCGGCCGGCACGGCGATCCGTCCTCGGTCGAGGTGCTTTCGAACAAGCCGCTCAAGAACCTGACGCACGCGTCGGGTACGGCGCGGATTCTCGGGCTCGCCCGCATCCGCGAGAACGCGTCGGTCGAGGCGCTGATGAAGGGCATGACGCTCGGCGGGTCGGACATCCGTCGTCGGGCGACGATCGTCGGGGCGCCTCGCTTCGGCGCGGAGTTCCAGTTGGCGTTGTCGGTGCTGACGGGGCAGGAGATCGGCCCCGTCAAGGTGCCGTGGCTCGATTGGTGGCGCGACGCGAAGAAGACGTTCAAGGTCGACGCCGTCCGTCCGAAGATCTCGCCCGACCTCGTGGCCGCCTGGGAGTCGTATTGGGAAGAGCCCTACGCCGGGAAGTGACGGCCGGCCCTACTTCTGCTCGACTGTCACCTTGACGATCTTGCCCGTGAAGGCGT
>JANNRO010000236.1:0-1932 GCA_031401505.1 Planctomycetia bacterium | reverse complement strand
CGCGTGCTCCGCTCCTGGGCGTAGGACATGACCGCCGTTCACCTTTCGGCCCGGGTCACAACGAGCAACGGCGGCGAGCCCTTTGTCGCCCGGGTAACCCAGAGTCTCGAATCGTCCCCCGAGCAACGTTCCCGCGAGGCGTATTTGGTTCCCAACGGAGAGTCGCCGACGTCGCTTCCGGACGGTTTCGCCGCAATTCTTCGGGTCGGACGCGGCGGTGTAGATGCGATCGCTGGCGAAGCCCGTTCGCTCGTCATCACGCTTCCAGACGAGTTCTCGTACCTCTCCCCGGGCGACATCGTTCGCATCAGCCCTGGCGGGCAACAACTCCGGGTGCTCTATCGAAAGGCGTCTCGATTTAACGCCCTGCTCGTGACGGAGCGATGCAACAGCAATTGCGTCATGTGCTCGCAACCGCCCCGAGCGGCTGACGACAGTTATCTCGTCGAGGAACTTGTTCAGGCCATCGGGCTCATGTCACCGGACACAGCCGAATTGGGGCTCACCGGCGGCGAGCCGACTCTCCTCCATGATGGGCTCGTTCGAATCATTGAGACCGCGCGGGATCGGCTCCCGGCGACGGCGCTCCATATGCTCTCGAACGGACGGTTGTTTGCCTATCTGGCCTATGTCCGCCGGATCGCTGAGATTCGACATCCGGACTTCATGATCGGCATCCCGGTGTATTCGGATCTCCCCCGTGTCCACGACTTCGTAGTACAGGCGCATGGCGCTTTCGACGAGACCCTGCGCGGACTTCTGAATCTTGGACGATTCGGACAGCGGGTCGAGGTTCGAGTTGTGATTCACCGTCACACCTATCGACGCCTGCCGCAGCTCGGCGCCTTCCTAGCTCGCAACCTGCCTTTCGTCGAGCACGTTGCCCTCATGGGGCTCGAGATGATGGGGTACACGCGCATGAATCTCGACGCGCTGTGGATCGACCCCGCCGACTACCAAGACGAGCTCGCGAGATGCGTGGACGCCCTGTCGCGCGGCGGGAGTCGAGTGTCGATCTACAACCATCAACTCTGCGTACTCGATCCAGAGCTCTGGCGATATGCGCGCCAGTCAATCTCGGACTGGAAGAACATCTACCTCCCGGTCTGCGACCGCTGCGTCGCACGGAATCGTTGTGGTGGCTTTTTCGCATCCGCCGCTGTCCGGCACAGCGCGCACATTCACGCCGTCGAACAGGGCGTCCGCGCCGACTGAGCCCCGCGGGCTCGCTACTTGATCTCGACAGACTTGGTTCCCCCGGCGGGGACGTCGATGATCGCGTCGGTGGGCCACTTCCGGGGGTCGCGCTCCTTCAAATTCGAGTCGAACTGGACGATTCGCACGCGACCCGACGGGACGATCGTCCCCGCCGCCGCGTCCCGTTCGCTCCGGCTGACGCGTGCGAGCGCGAACGAGCCGATCGGTCCCTCCCAGACGAGCATCCTCGACACGTCGGCGGCTGCGCCACCCGGGGCGATGACCACCGTCCCGAGATCGAACGACAGGTCGACTCGCTGGTCACCCGCCGCGATCCGCACCGGAACGAACATCTGGATCTCGAGCGACTCCGTCATGAAGAGGAGATGGAAGTCGCCCGTGCGGTCGGTCGCGAGCTCGTACGTCCCGTCGGCGCCGATGGCAACGCTCTTGTCGTCCGTCTGCCCGCGCTCGGCATCGGCGTATGCCAGCGCGACAGCCCACGCCCGGCCGGCCGGGACCCCGAGCCGACCGCGGATCACGCACCGGGCGCCGGCACCGACGCCGAGATCGCGAAGGGTCGTCACTCCTTCCCGGACCTCACAGTTCCAGTCGATCGGCGCGTCGCTGCTCATGTAGATGGTCGTCCCGCCCTCCGGTACGTCGTCGAGCACCTTCACCATCCAGGGTCCCGGCGTCAGGCCGTCGAAGCGGTACGCGCCGCTGGCGGTGGCC
>JANNRO010000235.1:0-5276 GCA_031401505.1 Planctomycetia bacterium | reverse complement strand
TGGGGAACGCTCCCCGGTCACGGGCTTCAGCGCCCGATCGGCGGCGGGGCGGCGCCCCTGACGTTTGTCCGGGTCTTCCGGCCGGTCGCCCGGGACACGTCACACACGCTGACTGTGCGATGCGAGACCCCGGCCTGCGCGAACCGTGGCGCGGTGCTGAACGTCATTTCCGGCATCAAGGATGCTGCCGCGCGGGAGAGCCTCGCCGAGCAATGGCGAGAGATGGCGGAAGACGCCGACGTGTGCCCGACCTGCGGGGAGACCGGCGAGCCCGACCCGTTCCTTCCGGTCGACGCCGGGGACGTCCGATGAGCACGTCGACATTCGCATGGGCCGACACGATGCGGACGTGGGACCGACTGGCGCCGGTCGGGTTGCGCCTTCAGACGGTCCGGCTCGATGCGATGCCGTGCGTCTCGGAACGGTCGAACCCAATCGGAACCACGGCCGATGCCTTGGCCGCGCTGCGGCCGATCTTCGCGGGGCTCGATTCGGGCGTGGAGCATTTCGTCCTGCTGGCGCTCGATGGAAAGGGACGCGTGTCGGGGTTCAAACACCTGACCACGGGAGGGCAGACACAAACACACGTGCCCCCGAAGGAGGTCTTTCTGTCGGCGCTGGCGCTGCGGGCCGTGTCGATCGTGCTCGCGCATAACCATCCCTCGGGCGACCCCGAGCCGAGCCGGGATGACATCGACGTCACCGCTCGGATCGTGTCGTGCGGCACGTTGCTCGGAATCACCGTGGCCGATCACTTGGTGCTCGGCACCGGCGGCTCGTTCGTGTCGCTGGCGCAACGGGGGTACATATGACCGACGATCAGACAGCGGCCGGGGGTGACGTCTGGGTTTCGTCGGCGGGGCTCGCCCGGCTGGCGATCGTCCATCGACTGAAGCCGGTCCTTGTGCGCATGGGCGGCTGCCGCTTCACGGCGGCTGCCCAAGACGCGGGCCGGATCATCGCGGCGCTCGAAGCCTCGGGTGACTACTGCCGCGACGTGTCGTACCCCGCTCCGGCCGTCGACCTTGCGGCGCCCCCGGACCACGTCGACATCGTGCTACCGGGCGGGCGCGTCGTCGCATTCCCCTGCGAACCGGACACGCGGCCGATCGTGCGTCCGGTCCGGTTCGATGAACGCCACGTCGGCGGCGCGTTCGACGGCACCAACGTCACGAGTGACGCGGATTCAGGGCTATGAACGCGCGCCGAGACATCGACCTATTCATGGTCCGCTGCACGTGGGTCGAAGGTGGCCGCGACGACGGGACCTACCGCGTGCTCGAAGCGCCGGAGGAGTGGTTCCCTCGGCTCGAAGCGGCGCGCGATCGCGCCAACTGGCTGGCGAACGCGGGGTTCACGGCCGTCGTCGTCGACGTGTACGCCCGCTTCGGGCGGACCGCGATCGAAGACGGGCGAGGGAACGGCATCGGCGACTGGAACCCCGCGACACGGAGGTACGGCCGATGAGGCCCTCCGCCGACATGGGCTACCCCGCGTGCCTACTGGCAGGGGTTCCGATGGACCTGCACAACCGATTGTGCAACGGCGCCGTCGCCGGCGACCGGGCGCGCGTGGCCGGCGCGCTGCGGGCGATTCGCCGGCAGCTCGGGCGCCCGTTCGGGCAGGACGCGATGGCCTACGTCCGATGGATCGGCTACCCCGCGGCGCGCGGGCGGCTCGAGGCGTTCCCCGGGCAACCCGCGGACGCGTTCGGTCGGCTGATCGAGGGCCGCGCGACCGACTGCCACGGCTGCGGCGATGCCACCGACGGCACGACGGTCGACGCGGGCGGCTCATTCTATTGCCCTGGGTGCACATCGTGACGCGGCGCGCCTGCTTTCCCGCTCCCCTGGGCGTGATGAACGCCCTCGGACGAATCGAGGCCTTGCTCGTCGGCAGCGGAGGCGGGCTCGAAGTCGAGAGCCCCGGTTCCGAGGCGCCCTCCGATGCCGTGGCCGAGGTCGTTTGTTACGAGTGCGAGGAGTCGCACTACCGGACGCCTGCCTGGGCGCGCGATGCCGAGCGGTTCGCCCGCGAGCACCGGCGTTGCGACTGTCGCAACCCGTGGACCGACGACGAGAGCACGTACACAACCGACGGGGAGGGCGAGTAACCATGCCTGAACGAACCAACGAAGAGCGCGTCGAACGCGCCGACCGGGCGATCGAAGCCTATTGGGGTGAGGACGGGCCCGACGATCAGGGCGCGATCCTCGCCGACCTGCTCTGTGACCTGTTCCATTGGGCGGCGGCGAAAGACGTCGACTTCCAGCGCGCTCTCGGGCTGGCCGAGACTCACTACAACGTCGAGCGGGACGATTCCGACGACGACGACGACGACGACGACGACGAAGAGGAGGGCTAGCCATGGGCTATTCGTACGACGGTTCGATGCGGCTCTGCTGCGACGATTGCGGGGACGCGTCCAACGAGGCCCCCGGCGTGCGCAAGCGGACGTGCACCCAGCGCGTGAAGTACGCCGACGGGACGGCGGTCCCCTACTGCCCCCCGCCCGCGCTCTGCGATGCCTGCTACCGAAACCACGGCGGCGCGAAGATCCACGAACGCTGCAAGGCGGGCGCGGCGCGCCGGACCGCGGAGGAGGCCGTCCGCGCGGCGCGGCTGGCCCTGGGCGAGCTCGAATCGTCGACCGGCTGGGGCGAGTGGGCTCCCGGCGTCCCTCCTGGCTTCGTCGGGCGTCGGTTCGTCGGCAAGGACGATGCCGAGCTCTACCTGTTGATCCCGCGAGCGGTCGACGACGCCGTTCCCTTGCTTCGGTCGTTCCTGCCGGACTACCAGAGGGCCGCCGAGTCGCTCGGGGTGTCGCTGCTGCTCTGGTCGGACCCAGCGCGACCGAGCGGCTCGAAGGAGGTCACGGTCCTGCCGGAGCTGCCACCAATGCTCGGCGCTCCGCGACTCACCACGACGACGAGCGGCCCGGCGCTCCCGTCACCGGCGCCGAGTTGCGTTTCTCAACTGCACCTGTTTCACGAGGAGGCCTGATCATGACGACGGCGACGATTCCGAACCTGGGCACGGCGTGGCCGTGGCCGACGATTCACGGGCCGCGGGGGGCGGGCTCCCCTGGGTGGTTCGAGACGACCGAAGCGGTCTATGACAACCAGCTCGGCGTCCTGCCGCCAATTTACTTCCGTGGCGGATTCATGGTCAGCGAACCGGCCGACCACGACGGGCGCGGCGTCCCGATTTACGCGGCCTTCGTCAAGGTGGGCCCGCGCTACTTCGTTCGAGAGGTCCCCGAGGATCGCGCGGTGCGCGCGGCGGCCGAGTTGCACACGGCGCTCGGGCTCGCGCCCCTTCCGCCGATCGTGAAGGAGACGGGGCCCGAGTGGGCATACGGGATCCGGCGCCTGGACCGACTCCGCGGCCACGAGCTGCTCCCGGCCGTCGTGCTCGCGGCGCTGCCCCCGCTCTACTCGCAGGACGGGAAGGGACTCGACGCCGTGGCGCACCTGCGGCTCTTCGCGGGCGGCTCGGCCGTCTGGTACCTGACCGAACTGGACCCGGCGACCGGCGAGGCGTTCGGCTGGGCCGACGCGTACGGCGACTCGGGTGAACTCGGCTACTGCTCGCTGCCGGAGATCGGGGGGAGTGGCGCCCCCATGAACGGAATCGTCGAGCGGGATTGTCATTGGACCGCGCGCCCGCTGTCGGCGTGTCCTGAAGTGAAGCGGCAGAGCCGATGATCTGGTCGGAGTACGCCGAAGACGAACACCGGGAGCTCGGGGCCCGGTGGCGGTCGCTCGTTCGCCTGGCTCGCCGGGCGGGCGTCGTGTTCAAAGGGGACGCGCTCGAATGGTCGAGCTCCCCCACGGCGCGCGCGCGCGACATCCCCGCCGCCGTGCGGGAGCTTCGCCTGGTCGCAGCGGGGCTCATGCTCGCGAGCGCGCACCTCGAGGCGACGGCGAACCGGCTCGAGGTCTGGAAGTGAACTCGCGCCGGGACGTGCCGGCCGCGCGCCGACCCGAGACGCTGCTCGCCCGCGGCGAACGCGCCGGACCCGATCACGTGCGCCGGATGCACAACACACCGATCAACGAGGAGGTCGCCCGCCGTGCTCCCTGAAGTCATCCAAGATCACAACCCGACGCTGCTGGTCCCGACGGTCCTCCCGGCCGACAGGAACCCAGCGCTCACTTACCTCGCTCGCCTGGCGGAGGGATCAAGGCCGACACAGTCGAACGCGCTCGAGACGATTGCGCGCCTCCTGACTGGCGGCGCGCTCGGCTACCGAGAACTTCCGTGGCCCGCCGTTAGGTACCAACACGCGGCCGCGGTACGGTCGGCCCTCGCGTCGCGCGTCGCCGCCCGGACGGTGAACCGCATTCTCTCGGCCCTTCGCGGGGTTGCCGAGGAAGCGTGGCGGCTCGGGCTGATGGACCCCGACGATCAACGACGCATTGAGGCCGTGCGAGGCGTGCGCGTCACGACGCCGCCAGCCGGGCGCGCGCTCTCCCCCACCGACGTTGCCGCACTCGTCGCCAACGCCGGACCCCGCGACGCTGCCATTCTGGCACTCGCCTACGGTGGCGGGCTCCGGCGCGCCGAGATTGCAGGGCTCCAGTTCGCCGACGTCGACCTAACCACGGGGGCACTCACCGTCCGGGGCAAGGGCAACAACACCCGCGTCTGTTACGTGCCACCCGCCGCGCTCGCGGTCCTTGTGCGCTGGTCAGGCGTGCGGTTACCCGGCCCTGGTCCGCTCTTGGCCCCCTACCGGGATGGCCGGGCCCACGCAGGCGGAATCACCGCGCAGGCGGTCTACGACGCCCTGCGCAGGCTCCAGCGGCGCACCGGCGTCACCGGATTTTCTCCGCACGATTGCCGAAGGACGTTCGTCTCCGACCTGCTCGAGGCCGGCGTCGACCTGGTAACCGTCCAAAGACTCGCCGGGCATGCGGACCCTCGAGTGACGTCACGCTACGACCGCCGTGGAGAGGCTACGAAGCAGGCCGGCGCCGCTCGGTTGCCGTTCCCGGGTTCAGCGTGAGACCAGGGCGACGAGAACACCGAACACGCCCGCCGTCACAATGGCGAATGCGGCGAGGACTCGCAATCGGTGCCGGAATCGCAATTGTCGCGCCCACGCAACTGCGCTTGCGGTCAGCTTGCAAGTGTGCAGAGTCTGCCATCCAACAAACGGTGTGCGATCGATCGCCTGTTGCAGACTAAGCCCCATCATGCGCCCAACGAAGCCATACGTTTCTTCCCACCACTCCTGTGTCGCATACGCCACCATCGAAGCTCGCTCTGTAT
>JANNRO010000234.1:0-9410 GCA_031401505.1 Planctomycetia bacterium | reverse complement strand
GCGGCGGCGTGTCCCGATCCGACCAAGGCGGGCGAGGCAAAGCTCGTCACCTTCGATTTCGAAGCGCTCGCAAAGGACGCGCTCCTTCCGACGGGCTTCGTCCCCCTCGACGGCCACTGGTTCGTCGGCGCCGACAAGGGGTCGAAGGCCGCCAATTCGGTCCTGCGACAGGACCTGACGGTTCCCGAGTACGCGGCGATTCTCGTCACGGGCGAGGGGAGATCCTTCGGCGACGCGACGGCGACCGTACGGTTTCGCCCCGAGTCGGGCGACGAAGACGCGACCGGCGGAATCATCTTCCGGGCGACCGACCCGAAGAACTACGGCCTCGTGCGCGCGAACGCGAACGAAGGGAACTTCCGCCTCTACACCGTACACAACGGATTCCGGCGCCAGATCGCGAGCATCGACATCGAGGCGCCCAAGCTGATGGAATGGCACACGATCGCCGTGACGTTCGTCGGAAACTCGATCTCTGCGACGCTCGACGGCAAGGACAAGGTCGAGGCGACCAACGACACGTTGCCGCCGGGCTGGTGCGGGCTGTGGACGAAGGCCGATTCCGTGACGTCGTTCGACGACTTCCGGATCGAGCCGCTCTCGAAGAAGGCGGAGGCACCGGCGAATCCGACGGGCAAGTAAGCGCGGCTACCCGCGCACGGGGACGGCGAGGAGTCGATCGGCGATCACGTCGGCACGCTCACCCCGCGCGACGATGCGCAGCCAGATCTCGAGGCCGGTCATCTGCGCGCGCAGCGAAGCGTCCGCCTCGATGCGGGGGACGAGGTCGTCCGTCGCTTCGCTCGTCCATCCGAACAGGTCGGCGACGGCGCCACCGCGAAGGAGTGCGGACGTGCCGCGATGGTGCCCGTCAGGCAGCGCGAAGGCCATCTTCTTCGCGTAGACGAGGCGGGGAGGCAGTCGCTTCGCGGCGATGCGCTTGACGATCCACTTCGCGATGCCCCGGTGGAGCTTCGCGCGCAACGGAAGGTGGAGCGCCAGATCCGCGACGTCGTTGCAGAGGAACGGGACGCGGACCTCCACGGAAGACGCCATCGCGAGTCGATCGTGCCGAAGGAGCAGCGTTCCGAGGTTGCGGCGCAGCGCATCGAACGTGTGGGCGAGAAAGGCGCGGTCGGGCCTCGGGCGCATGCGCGCGAGCCGATCCATCAGGACGTGAGCCCGCGATTCCTCGACCGGCATCAGGGCCGAGGCGAAGCGGAGATGGGCGTCCCGCTCGCGGCGGATGGATTGGTAGTGGAACGGGGCTTCGGCAAGGTTGCGGGCGGCGCGGCTCCCGCGAAGCCAGCGTTCGAACGGGAACCCGACCCGCCGCCAGTCGGCGCGCGTCTTCTCGAAGAACCGATAGCCGCCGAAGAGTTCGTCGGAGCCTTCGCCGGTCAGCACCACGGTGATCCCGTCCGCGCGGGCGGCGCGAGCCAGCAGGAGCACCGCCGCATAGCTCGCGCCGGCGGGGGGATGTTCCAGCCACTCGGCGGTCTCGGGCCACGCTCGAAGGAAGGCCTCCCGGTCCATGCGGACCGGACGGAGTTCCATGCCGAGATGGTTCGCCATCGCCGTCGCGGCGACGATCTCGCTACCGGGGTCGCAAGTGTCGGCCGTGTACCCGACGACACCGGGAAGACTCTCCCGAGCGTAGGACGCGACGAGGTTGGAGTCGACGCCGCCCGAGGCGAAGATCGCGACGGGCACATCGCTGACCAGATGGGCACGCACGGCGGTCGCGAGCGTCGCGTCCACGCGACGCTCGAGGACGTCCATCCGTTCGCTCCGGGCCGCCATGAGGCGATCGACGTCGATCTCGCTGAGCAGGTCGAAATACGTCGACTTCGCCATTCCCTGCGCATCTCGCCGCCACACCGCCCCGGGGGGAAGATTCTCGATGCCCTCGAACGGAGGCCGAAGCTCCTCGACCATGCCGGCCTGGATCCGCCGAGCGACTTCGAGCGCGTTGACCCGAAGCGGTCCCGGGAGAAACGCCCGCAGGCCGCGCACCTCCGACGCGAACGCGACGTGGGTGCCGCCGACCGCCACGTGGAGGGGTTTCGTGCCGAATCGGTCCCGCGCGAGCCATAGGGCGCGCGCCCGACGGTCCCACCACGCAAGCGCGAACATGCCGTCGAAGCGCCGGAGCGCGCGCTCGACACCCCAGTGCGCCAGTGCAGCGGCGACGACGGCGGCGTCGCCCGTGCTCGCTACCGCGACGCCGTCGCGCGCGAGGTCGGCTCGCAGCGCGCCGTCGTTGTAGATCTCGCCGTTGTAGACGAGCACGCCTTCGCCACCGGGCGTATGCATCGGCTGCGCCGCAGCGTCGGATCGATCCCGCACGATGAGGCGGGCGTGCCCCAGCGCGATCGCACCCTCGGCCCAGGCGCCGCGGCCGTCAGGCCCACGATGGGACATTGCATCGACCATGCGGCGGGCATCGGCGGCCGCGGCGGGCACCTCATCAAGGCGCAGGAATCCGGCGATACCGCACATCGTGTAGAGCCTACGCGGTCGGGGAGTGGCCGGACAGGTGGACGCGCGGTCTCGAACCCCGGAAGCGCTACGACGACATCGTCGGATCCGGCACCCGCGATCGGCCCACCGGCGATCCACCGGCCGGGCCGGCATCGAGGTGCAAGGCCGCCGCGAGCCCGGGGTTCCCCTTGCGCGTGCGCCAGAGGAACGCGTCGAGCACGTAGTGCGTCCCCTGCGGCACCGCCAACAGCGGCACCACGAACGCGAGCAGGGCGTCGGGCACCGCCACCGACGGCAGCGGGAAGATCGAGCCGTGGTCGTGCCAGACGAGGCGGTCCCAGATCGCCTCCTCGAGGAACGCGATCGCGACCAGCACGCCGAGATAGACGAACAGACGTCGCGGTCGGAACAGCGAAGCCACCCACCCCGGTTCCAGCGCGAAGCGAGATCTCCCCCACCGGTGGACGACCGCCGTGTAGGGCACACCGTGAGCGAGCACATTGGTCGCCGTGAACACGAGGTCGCTGTCGATCCACACGATCCCCGCGGTCCAGGCGAGCCACGTCGACGACAGGACGAGCCACTTGGCGAGATTGACCGGTCGGCCGGTTGCGAGCCGCACGACCTGCCGCAGCACCCAGGCACCGAGCAGCGCCACGTGGAGGAGGAAGGCGAGATCGACGGCGTCGGAGGGAAGGCCCGTCGCGAAATCGCCGTCCATGAACCAGAAGAACCGGCGCGGGAGATGCCCGTGCCACCAGACGAGCGGGTAGAGCGTCGCCGCGTGGATCGCGAGCGCGTCGAGGCGGCGATCGAGCCGCGACGTCTCACCCGCACGACGTGCGGCGTACGACATCCAACCCCAGGGCTGGCGCACGAAGTGAAACGCCGCGACGTAGGCGAGCCCGCGCCAGAACGTGAGCGGCGAGTGCTCGTAGGCGAGCACGCCCGCGGCCAGCACCGCGAGCGGGATCGCCGTCAGGAGCCCCGGACGGCGGGCGCGCTCCGCCGGATCGAGGTAGGTCCGAAACAGCGTCGCGTAGACGTGCGCGACGTCGCAGGCGACGACGAGAAGGAGGAAGCCCCACACGGGGAGGTCGGCGCGTAGGTCGCCCGCCGCCGCGACGCCGACTGCGAGCGCCGCGGCCACGACCAACGGCCCGACGAAGACGATCGCGTCGGCGCGGGCCGAGAGAATCCAGCCGTTGCGCGTGGTCACGCCCAGGACTCGAACGTCGCGCCCCGGGCGAGCAGGACCTCCTCCGCCGCGCGCACGCCGGCCCATTGGGCCTCCTCGAAGAGGGGCAACCCGCCCAGGTCGGCCGAGGCGAAGTGGCAGCGACCGACCGGGAGCGCCGCGTTCGCACGCGCAGGGCCGAACACGAAACCGGGTTCGGGTCGCACCATGCCGTGCCCCCAGCGCATGACGTCGATCGACACGACGTGGCGCTCGAAGTCGTGATGCGCGGGAGAGAGGTCGGCGAGCACGGCGTCGCGCCACGTCTCCCAGGGGCTCGAGAGGATGCGGGCCCGCGCGACGGCCGGATCCTCGGCGGGAAACGGACGATACCAACTCCACACGGTATCGCGCCCCCCGCGATCGGACTGGTGCCGGGCGTTCACGTACCCGAGCGAGTCGCTCCCGTGGATCACGTTGTCCCAAGCTAGCGGGAAGCCGTCCGACGCGGGCGGTCGATCGAGCGTCACGTTGGCGACGATCCACGGACTCGTCGTGAATCCGCCCCGCTCGCCTTCGAGCCCGCGGACCACGTGGCGCGCCGCGAACCGGGGCAGCGCGCAGACGACGTGCTCCGCCGTCGTCTCCCCCACGACGCGACGCACCTCGTCCACCCAGCGCACGACCACGCGATCTCGTTCCGGGCGGACCTCGAGGACCACGACGCCGGTGCGGATTTTTCCCGCGTTCGGAGCGGCCAGTGCATCGACCAGCCGCCCGTTGCCCTCGGGCCAGGTGAGGAGCGGCGCCGCCTCGTCGCCGGGAACGGCCACGCGCGAGGCGAAGTAGTGGATCGCGGCCCAGGCGCTCGTGTGCTCGAGCGAACAGCCGAAGTCGTCCCGGCACGCGTACTCGAGGTACCAACGAAGCGGCGCCGAGGTGAAGTGGTGCTTCGTGAACCATTGCGCGGCCGAGATCGTGTCCAGCGCCAGGAGATCGGGATCGCGCGCGCTCTTCGACGTCGGGATGGCGAACGCGCGCCGTCCGGAGTCGTCGCGTCGCGCGGCGTAGCCGTCGACCAGCGTCTTCCACCGCTCGAACTGGGCGAGATCGTCGGCGGTTGCGCGCTCCTTCGGAAACAGCCCTTCGTGCCACTCGCCGCCGGAGAAGACGCGCTCTTCCGGGTCGCGGCAGATCGCCGATGGGGACACCGTCGCCCGACCTCGATCGTCGAAGCCGGTCAAGATGCCCGCCTCGCGCAGCAACTCGCACAGCGCACGCTGCTCGCGGGTCGGCCGGGGGATGTAGTGGGCCCCGAGCGGATAGCGCGAGACGGCATTGGCACCCGAGGCCGCCGTGCCACCCGCTTGATCCTCGAGTTCCATCACGACGAAATCGCCGGTGCCCGCGCGCGAGAGCCGCCACGCGGCGGAAAGACCCGCGACGCCGCCCCCCACGATGGCGATCGGAACGTCCTCTCGCACGCTCGGCGAGGGGAGTGCCCCGCCCGAACGCAGCCGATGGCCCCGCACGTCCGACGCCCCCACGATCCGGCCCGAGATCCGCCGCGAGCCGCCGCAACCGGCGATCGCGAACGCCGCCCCGGCGGTCACCCCCATCCGAAGGATCTCGCGTCGGCTGCGTCCCCGGGCGACGGGGCCGTTCAGTTCCACGAGTGGGCTTCCTCGTCGTAGAGCCGCACGAGGACCTGGTTGTCCAATCGATTCACCTCGCCGTCGACGCGCGCGAGGTCGGGAGGCAGCACGAACATCCCGGCAATCGACGCCGCATCGAGGGATCGCCGGCCCGCGAGCACGGTCGTCGGCGCGGCCAGCGCCCGCCTCGACGCCAGCACGAAGCCCCAATCTCCTCGGAACGACGGCACGAACGCACGGTAGGGCCTCGTCGAGAGGCCAACGGCCTCCATCGTGCGGACGATGCACCAGAAGGAGCGCCGGGCGTGGAACGGCGACGTCGCCTGCACGACGACGACGCCGTCGGGCGCGAGCGCGCCGGACACGAGTTCGTAGAACCGTGTCGTGTAGAGCTTGCCGACGGAGAACGTGGCCGGATCGGGAAAGTCGATGACGACCAGATCGAAGAGACCCGTCTTGCCGTCGAGCCAATGCATCGCGTCGTCGTTGATCACCTCGACGCGGGCGTCCTTCAACGACCCCTCGTTCAACGCCACGAGCGGGGGGAAGTCGGTCGCAAGCGCGGTGACGCCCGGGTCGAGGTCGACGAGCACCACCCTCTCGACGCCGGGCTGACGAAGGACCTCGCGCACGGCGAGGCCGTCGCCTCCGCCGAGCACGAGCACGCGTCGCGCGTCGTTCGACACCGCGAACGCGGGATGGACCAGCGCCTCGTGGTAGCGGTACTCGTCCTGGCTCGAGAACTGCAGCGCGCCGTTCAGCCAGAGCGAGAACCCGTTCTCGCCGCCGGTGACGACGATGCGCTGGTAGGGCGTCGATTTCGCGTAGATCACCTCGTCCTGGAAGAGCGACGTCTCGACCGATCGGGTGGCGACCTCGGCGAAGGCGAGCCCGCCGCACAGGAGGACGATCACGATCCCGGCCCGCACGCGCAGCCCCCGGCATTTCTCCAGCCGCGCCTCGAAGATGAACGTGCTCCAGAGCCCCACGAACGCGTTCAAGAGCCCGAGCAGCAGCGCGGTGCGCACGAGGCCCAGGCGCGGCACGAAACAGAGCGGGAACAGGAGCGCGACCGCGAGCGACCCGACGTAGTCGAACGTCAGCACGCGTGCCACGAGGTCCTTGAGCGACATCTCGCGCTCGAGGATGCGGATCAGCAGCGGGATCTCGTGTCCGACCAGCGTCCCGACGGCCAGGATCTCGAGATAGAGCGCGGGTCGAAACGTCCGCCCGTGGCCGAACGCGAAGAAGAGCACGCCCGCGAGCGTGCCGCCGAGCAACGCGACCGCCAGCTCGATGTCGATGAACCGCTCGACGAGCTTCGTCTCGATGTGGCGGGAGAGCGCGGCGCCGATCCCGAGCGCGAAAAGATAGAGGCCGATCGCGACGGAGAACTGGGTGACGGAGTCGCCGAGCAGATACGACGAGAGGGCCCCGGCGACGAGCTCGTATCCGAGCCCGCACGCCGCGATCACGAAGACCGTCAGGAAGACGGCGCGGAGCCTCATCCGTGGATGGCGGCGGCCACGATCAGCGCGATCCCGATCAACACGGAGCCGACGATGATCCCGAACGCCAGGTTGTGGTCTTCCTCGATCTCCTTGCGCGCGGAGAACGGGGAGAGCTTGGCGATGAGCCACAGCGCCAGCATGAACAGGCCGATGCCGACGATGCCGTAGACCACGGTCTGCACCAGACCCTTGACGATGTCGTGCCAGTCCATCACTTGCCTCCCCGGAAGCCGCCGCTCCCGCCTGACCAACCGCCGGTCGAGCCACCCCCGCGCGCCCCGGAGCCCGGGCCGTACACGGAGTCGACGCGAGGATTCCAGCGGACGATGCCGCGCCACCAGCCCGAGTATCCGCCGACGCCGTAGAGCGTCACGAGGCCGGCGCCGAAGACCGCGTAGATGGCGAGCAGTTTGCGCACGTTCACTCCTCCTCACCGATCGGGTGATCGCTCTCGCGCCAGCGCGCGACCTCGAGCGAATGGGACTTCGCGTGGACGATGATCGCGGGCAGGAGCAGCAGGAGCATCAGCGGGATCGCGGGAAACGCGTAGCCCGCGGCGTCGCCGTCCTTGGCGCTCGAGACGACGTTCATCAACACGATCATCGCGAGCGCGAGCCCGAGCCCGACCATCCAGAACCACCCGATCTGTCCGCGAAAGGGGTTGGGCTGGCACGCGCCGACGCCGACCGAAACCTTCGAATTTGCGGTGTCGGGAAACGCCGCGACGAGTTCGTCGCGCGGCACGTAGGAGCCCATGCTCACCGTGCGCTCGTCGTCGGTGCGTTCGACCGAGAGAATGTGGGGCGGGTCGACGTAGTCGTTCACCTCGACCGAATCGCCCACCTTGACCCGCCAGTAGACCTCGCCCTGGACGTGGTCGACGCGGGCGCGCCCCCCCTGGAAGTGCCGGAAAGCGTGCCCGCGGAACGACCCGACCGACTTCGGATCGAACGCCTCGCGCACCGGATCGACGAGCGACCAATGCCCGCTCGATTCGACGAGCCAGCGATAGGCTCCCGCGGTCGTGCGCAGGAGGTACTCCCGCCACGGATAGTGCACGCCCTCGCTTTTCACCGAGCGCACGAGGAACGCGATGATCTGCGCCTTGGTTCCGCGCAGTTCGCCCTTCGTGCCGAGCGGAATCGACGGTCTGGCCTTCAGGGCCGCGCCGAGCCCGATCGCACGCACCTTCGTGTCGTCGCTTTGGAGAATCTGCCCGCACGAGCTGCAGACGACGCGAACCGAAAGAGGATCGAGTCGATCGACCGTCCCGCCACACGACGGGCAGGACAGGCGCGACGCCTTCGCCCGCACCTCGACTGGGGCCGCCTTCTCGGGATCGAGGCCGAACTCCGTCGCCTCGACCCGTCGACCGACGTAGACCGTCGGTGCGTCGGACGCGGGTCCCGTCCCGTAATCGCCCGTCCCGTAGTCGATCGTGCCGACGGCGAGGCCCGCCCCCTCGAGGTCGGCATACGAGAACCGACGGCCCGGAACCACGCGCAGGGGCGACTCGCCCCGAAACGTGAGGACGGTGCCCTCCCCCTTCTCGACGACGCGCAAGCCGCCGTGTCCGTCGACGGGGACGTCCTGCTCGAGTTCGAGGGCTTCGAATGGCGGAGCCGTCGCCGACGCGACGCGCCTCGTGAACCAGCACTGCCCCTGCGCCTCCGCGTACCAGCCGATCTCGCCGTCGTCGAATTGGAGGACCCATTCGTTCCACGGGCCGGCGCCGTGGTCGAGTTGCGCGAATCCGATCGCGGACCAACGCTTTCCTTCGAAACGGCCGATCGAACCGATCTCGAGCGGGGTCGCGATGTCCACGACCTCGGCGGTCTCGCCGAAGGACTCGAGCGCCACGTCGGTCCGGTACGAGCCCCCGCCGCAGTGAGGACACACGACCGTCACGGTCGCGGCGCTCGCGAAGTCGAGCGTGGCACCGCACCCCGGACAGGAGGCCGATCGAATCGTCATCGCGACGCACTCCGGCCGCGGGCGCCGCTGCGCACGACGACGCGTCGCGCGTCGATCGCAGCGGCGAGCGCCTTCTTCCAGTCCCAGCGTGGGCGTGGCCTGCAGCAATAGAGGTCGAACGCGGCGAAACCGGTCTCGGGGAACGTGTGAACCGAAAGATGCGACTCGGCGAGCAGGGCGAACCCCGTGACCCCGCCCGCCCCCGGAAATCGATGCCAGACGGGCTTCGCCACGGGATGGAGCCCCAACTCCTCGATCGCGCGGTCGATCAGGGACCGCAGCGTCGCGACGTCTCGGAGGCGCGCCGGATCACAATCGTAGGCGTCGATCCAATACGCCCGTCCGGTCGTCGATCCCACCGCGGTTCGCATCGCAAGAGCGTACCGACGCCTGCGCATCGGGGCGAACGTTGCGAGTCATCCGGGTGCATGACCGTAGTTGCGCACGGCCATGCACGGGGCGCCGTCGCCCGCCGAGGCGGAAGGGCCTAGGAGACGAAGGCCTCCCGGCCGTTCGATCACCCGTCGCTACCAAGCAGCGCGGCGCCGTTCTGCTCGAGGCATGACGGAAGGCACCCGCGAATCGCGGCCGTCGAATCGTAGAGATCGG
>JANNRO010000233.1:0-7590 GCA_031401505.1 Planctomycetia bacterium | reverse complement strand
GGGGTGGGATGGACGGAGATGGAGGTGTGACTGGAGGATCGCCCACAGGGACCAAACCAGCGTTAAAACTCCCCGGTCAAGGGAAGATATGTTGCCCGACTTTGCAATATCCCGAATCTGTAGATACGGCAACAACGCAGTCAGGTGAGAGTCAACAACCAACACTGACCGGTGCCACTACCGAAGCTAGCAAGATTAAGTGGGTGAAGATCGGAGTTCACTTTACGTTCCTCGCGATTTTCGGTCCCGATTCACCATGCGATTGCGCATGCTGCAGTTTCAGGCAGATGGTCCTTCGCAATGTCTTGACGTTGGATTGTGGGGAGAGGTCGAAGGCCGGAATTAAACCTCCTATCATCCCTCAGAAGCCCGATACGACGCCTCATGAAGACTGCGAGTGGACCTGCGGGCACACGACCCTAGATACCGACAAATCGGGCAAGCCATTCGTCAAGCAGCAGTCTACTTGGTCTTCCCGGGGAAGTAGGTCTGGGCCGCTTGATAAGTGCGCGCCGGGAATCCCGATCGAAGGCCCCAAGTGCCCGGGTGATCGCAAGGGCGTTCCTAAGCGAGGCATGCTTCCGAAAGTAGATCCAAGCGCGGGCTACAGCAACGGCAAGGGAGGCAAGGGCGATTGCGTCTTCAGAGGCGAAGACAAACCAAGTCAGGTTATCCCGGCAGGATGCTCTTACAAATGGGAATGGAAGTCCGAAGGGATTGCCTACACCAATAAGAGCAAGGGTTGCAGTGGAGACGCCGAGATCAAGGACACGTTTGAGTTCACCTTGGTGGGCGCCGTCGGAGTTGACGGAGCTATGACGAGCGGACCAACGCCGGTGGGCGCTTGGCCTACTCCGCATGCCAAAAAGGGCTCAGCCAGCGCTCCTTCGGGTGGCAAGTGAGGAGTGTCTCTGCTCTGAGGGTGCTTTGCGGTATCGTCGTGAGCCTCTTGACATCCTGTGCAGTGGTTTGCCAATCTCCGCAACTGACTTGCCCCTGCCCAGTGGAGCAACCACGCGGCGGACGAACGGGGTCTGCTAGTGGATCTGATGGGAGGTCGCGCTCGGAACGTCCCTCGCCCATTGAACTCGAAGGTGCGTACTTCGGGTGGACCAGCATCGATCGGGTTCTCACAGCATCGGTTCAACTTCACATTTCGAGAGACCAGCACTTCGTGATCTCATCGAGGGAGATTCGTGCTGCTGGTTCCGGTTTTGCGAAGGAGTATCTCCCATACAGTGCTGGGGTTGTTGAGATAGTGAACGGGGAGATTTCTCTCATTGAATCTAGTCGTTGGGGCTCTCCGGCACCGAAGGCCACTCGTACTCGCGTTACGAGAGGTCCTTCATCTCTTCTCTTTACGATGGACTGGTCGGATGCCCCTAAGGAGCGAACACTTGATCGGGCACCCCGTCGCTCAGCGACGGTGGAAGTCGAACGACTCGATCGTCACGACTCGAAAATCGAAATGCAGGCCATTCTGCGATTTGATGCCACGCCGAGTGACGCGATCCTCTCAGAACTTGAGGGTGTCTTGCAGCGACTCCAGTCTTGTTTCCACTTCTTCGACCATGAACGGTCACTGTCGCTGTGGATAGAAGTAGATCAAGCAGACACCGGACGAGCGTTGCTCCACGAGGTTGACAGCCTCCGCCCTTTTATCGTCCGACCGTAGTTCAGTACTGCGATTCCGTACAGCGATTCCGCATCTTTCGCCGGGAACTTGTACATCTTCTCGGGCGTCGTCCCCTCGTAGCGCGTCCCGAGGTCGGCGCCCTTAGCAGATTGCTTTGCAGGGTTGTAGTGCACGCCACTCGCATTCCGACTCCCAAAGCTTCCTCCAAGGATTCCCAACAGGGCACACGGATCTCGTCTGCACGTCCCCTCCCTACGGCGTAGGAATGCCATATCAGGGCGGAGCGCATCTTCACATCAACGGGCATCGACGGTAGTCCACGAGGGACCAAGGAACCGCAATTGCGCAGGCGCTAGACGTTTTGGTGCCCATCCCCTCGCGAACGGCGCACAGCTGATCTCGCCCGTGGGCGTTCACTACGTCGCCGTCATCGCGACGGGCGAACCGACTCCGATTCCAATCGCGACCCGCGTCGAGGTGAACACGAGCGCCGAACTTCCGACCGCGCCGACCGTCGTGCTGAACCTGCCGATACCGATCGTCCAGAGCTTCTCGGCCGAGTTCTCGGCGCTCGGGTCCACGGCCGGGACCGGAGTGATCGAGGCCGTCACCTACGACTGGGGCGACGGCACGACCGATGACGTCGTGGACCCGGCGCAGATCGTGCGCCACACGTATGCGTCCGCGGGGCCGAAGACCGTGCGGCTGACGGTGCGCAACGACCGGTCGTTGAGTGATACGGCCGAGCGGCCGATCACGGTGGCTCCGGCCATGCGCGAACTGCTGCTCGTCTACAACGCCGACGTGCCGGCGGACCTCGACCTTGCGAACTACTACGCGTCCGCCGTGACCGGTCGTGCCGTCGATCCGGCGTACGTCCTCGGGATCCATCCCGTCGTCGCGAGCAAACCGGAGGAGATCACGCGCGCAAACTACGCGAGCACGATCCGGGACCCGATCAAGGCGTACATCGACGCCGGTGGATTCAAGGACACGCTCAAGTACGTCCTGCTCTGCAAGGGCGTGCCGCACAAGATCCAGGGCGTCGACCAGTCCGACATGAGCCGGAGCACCTTCAGCTCGGTCGACAGCGAACTTTGTCTGCTCTACGCCGACGGCACGTACCCGTACGAGGGGTGGGTCTGGAATGGCGCGAACTTCAATACCTTGGACGGCAGCGGGTTCTTCCTGAGCTCCGACACCGCCTTCGTACCGCACGCGTCGAGCGTGAGCACCGCGACGCAGACCTTCGCGCTGGACTACCTCGTCGGTCGATTGACGGCCTATACCTACGCCGACGTGAAGGCGATCATCGATCGCGCAATCGACGCGGACCGGTCGGGAACGGGCTCGATCGTCTTCGACAGCAGCAACGTCGACATCAGCACCCCGCCGGTTCCCCAGCACACCTACGACACGATGGTCGATCCGGTTTGGAATTGGACGACGGCCGACGCGCAGAAGTCGGGCTATGAGCTGCTGAACGAGGCCGGCTTCGCCGTGTTTGCCGACGACACGTCGCTCGCGATCACGGGCCTGGCTTCGGACGGCATCACGGTTCCGATCGACCGATTGATCGGATACGCGGGATGGGGCCGGAATCACGCCGGTGGCCCCTTTCCGAGTTCGGCGTACTACATCCTGAGGGATCTGAAATTCACCTATCTCCCCGGCGCCTGCTTCATGAGCTACGAGAGCTACAACGCCGACACGTTCTCGTGCAGCAATCCGAGCGACCTGACGATCGGGCACCCGGGGCAGGGGCAGATCGCCGACTTTCTGCACATGGGCGGCACCGTGGCCATCGGCAATTGCTGGGAGCCCTGGATCGTCGGCGTCGGCGACGAGCGCTGGGTCTTCGACCGATACATCCATCACGGCGACCGCTGGATCGAGGCCGCGTACAAGGGCCTTCGCCTTTTGAGTTGGCAAGAGGTCGTCGTCGGAGACCCGCTCTGTCGGGTGAGGTGACCGATCGGGAGTCTCGGTCTCGGGCATGCCGTTCCTGAACGGACGAGACTTCGCAGGACACCCCACGTCCACGCCGACTCCCGTGATCTTCGGCGCGACGTACGGCGTGGGGGATTCGGTCAGACGTACGAGATCAGCCCAACGGGAAATCCATCCCGCTCGCGGGCTTGCCCAGCAGGCGGCACATCGCGACGATCTGACCTTGATGGTGATAGAGGTGAGTCAGCGTCCGCAGGAACACGTGGGCCGGCACCAGCGATTTCTCGGCGCCGCCCCACATCTTCATCGGGCGCGCGGTGTCGAGTTCCGGCGTGGACGCTTTGCGAAGGTACTCGGTGACGGCGTCCGCCACCCGCGTGCGATAGGCCTCGAGCGATTCGATCGTGGGGTAGAGGTGCTCGGTCTCCTCGGCGTCGACGCGGCCGTGAAGCACGCCGAGCCAGTATTCCTGCGCGCTGATCTCGTGGTGGAGCTGCAGGCGCAGCGTCGGGTATCCGAAGCCTTCGAGCGAGCGGTTCAACTCATCGGTGCGGAACGATCGGCAATGGGCGAGCAGTTTCTGGAGGTTGCGTTGACCGCGTTCGTGCATGTCGAGGAGCGCTTCGGATGTGTACATGGGCTCTCGGGGGAGACGACGTCGGACAGGATCGCGTCGCCGTTCCTATTCCTTCGACTTGAGAAACTCCGCGACATCGCTTCGGAGGTACTGGTTCGCGACGCCGGCGGGTGTTTGGCCCCTCTTGTTCTTGATGCGAGGGTCGGCGCCGCGTTCCAACAGGAGGCGAATGGTCTCCATCGATCCACCCATGGCGGCCGGGTGAAGTGGAGTGTCGCCTTCGCTGGTCGGCTGGTTGATGCTGACGGCGGCGCCGCGCTCGAGGAGGAGGGCCACGAGAGGAAGGCCGTCGTCGCGGCTCGCGCAGCGATGAAGGGCCGTGAGACCCGCCCTGTTCTGCGCGTTGACCTTTGCGCCCGCATCGAGCAGGGCGACCATGGCGAGCTTGGCACCACTCGACGCGGCGACTTGAAGCGGCGAGCCCCCGTACTCGTCCCCCGCCTCGAGCTTCGCCCCCTTCGCGACGAGGGCGGGGATTGCATCGGCGATGTCCCACTGCGCCGCGTAGTGGAGCATCGTCCACTCGCGATTGCGCGCGGCGTTGATGTCTCCGGAACTCCCCAGCACCAGGTCGTAGAGGTCCTTGCGGCCCTTCTGCGCGGCGTGGCCCAGCGTGCGGACCACGAGATCGAAGCCGTTCAGTCCGGTGGGCGTCCACCCCTTGCGGAGCAGCATCGCCAGCAGTTCGAGGCGATCGGCGTCCATGGCGGAAAAGGTGACGACCCACGTGACCTTCGCTCCGCGATCGACGAGCCGCTCGGCTACGGCGGCGCGCCCCTCGTTGACGGCGTAGTCCAGCGGCGCGGGGAGCCAGGTGCCGAAGCGGGTGCGAACTTGCGCGTTCACGTCGGCGCCCCGTTCGACGAGCACATCGACGACCCCTGGCGATGCGGCCCGGTCGAGGGGGCGCCGCTGCTCGCGATCGAGCGCGCTGGGATCGGCGCCGGCGCCGAGCAGGATGGCGCACGCCTCCTTGTGGCCACCGCGCGCGGCGTAGGTCAGCGGCGTGTCGCCCTCGGGCAGTTTCGACTTGGCAGCGGCGGAGTCCGCCGCCAGAAACTCGCGCACCTTCTCGGATCGACCGAGCGCGGCGGCGGTGTAGAGATTGAGCGTCGCACCCTTCTCCGCGAGCAAGGTCGCCACCTCCATGTGGTTGCTCCAGACGGCCATGAAGAGGGGTGTTTGACCGTTGCCCTTCTCGGTGTCGGCCCCCTTCTCGAGCAGGATCCGTACGAGATCGATTTGGCCCCCTTGTGCCGCATGGCGCAAGGGCGTGCGCCCCGCTGCATCGATGGCGTCGGGATCGGCGCCGGCCGCCAGCAGCAGGGCCGCGATCTCGGGGGTGGGAAAGATGACCGTGAGATGCAACGCCGAGTAGTCGCTCGGGGGAGAGGTCACCTTCAGATCGACGCCCGCCGCGATGAGCGCCTTCGCCGCCGCGGTGTCCCCTTTGGAGATGGCGGCAAAGAGTTCCTTGGGCTCCGGGGCCGCAAGGAGGACGAACACGAGGGCGATCGCAGTCATCGTTCCTCCCGGAGGGGATCGGAGTGCGCGACGGCGGATGGTTCTATCGCGACGGCCCGGTGCCTGGGAAGGGGAGAGTCGAGGCGGCAGGGATTTCGTGTTTCGGTGGCACGTCGTCGTGGGCTGCGAGTGCGGGGAAGACGTCGCGGGTCGGTGTGCGGCCAGGCCACGGGACCGTCGTCCGACGGCCGCTGGTTCGCTCGTCGACATACGCGGGGTTCCACCGACGTCGCCGCACGTCGAAACGACTCCCGACCCCCTACGCCGTCCCTCGTTTGATCTTCACGTGTCGGCGGACGAGCTGCGCCTCGGTGTCGCCGTCGAGGTCGCGCCCGTCGAAGTGGGGTCCGCTGGAACTGCCGGATCCCTCGAAGCGCGCGGGGCGCCCGAGGCGAGCCTCGACCCAGTGATAGGTCCGTGCGCGAAAGCGGGCAAAGCGCGAGAACGGGCTCAAGGCGGCGAGCGCGTCTTGCGCGTCGGCATCGCGGGCGTCGATCTCGTCGAGCGTGTCGTCGAGCGTTCGAGGATCGGCGCGCCAGAGCACGCCCTCCCCGATCTGGAGGAAGCCCTCGGGGCCCGCGAGTCGTGCGACGTGCGCCGTCGCGCCTTTCGCGCCGATCGTGCGCTCCCAGCGTCCGAACGGCGGCGGCACCGTCGGCGATCCTGCGAGCGCGATCACCACCGACGGGACGGTCGCGACGGTCATCTCCGGGAACGGGATGTCGGCCTTCGGGCCGGTCATTCGAAGGCTCCCGTCTTCCATCTCGACGACACCGGGCTTTGGTTTGGCTTCGGGTTGCGACGGTTCGCCCGACTCCCAGGGATTGTCGTCTTCCCACGGCGGAGGCTCACCCGGGCGAGGGTGCCTTCCGCGATGGAGGAGGTTCCCGTCGTCGTCGTAGTCGTCCCACGCGGTTTCCCACCCGGTCGGCGTCTTCGGTGGCTGGTTCGCGACCTGCGCTTCGAACGCCGCCGTCGCGGCCTCGAGGGTCCGGCCGACTCCCACCACCCCGCCCGCGACTCCGTCGGCCACGACGAATCGAGCGTCGGGCGGCACGTTGCCCGCGTAGAGCGCGCGCCGCGCCGACACGAGGCCGGCCCACCACACGCCGAGCGGCCCGCTCGGCATGGGCACGGGCATGCGCACGCGGCCCGGGCCGTGTCGCCCCGGGTCGAACATCGCGAGGCACGACGCGATCAATTCGGCGGGCGGCGCCCGCTTCGACGCGATCGCGGCCAGGAGTTCCTGGAAGCGGTTGGGCGTCAGGTCGTTGAGGCTCGCCTCGCGAAAGCCGCCGTCGTCGCCGTACAGGATCGCGACCTTCGCGCTCCCGTCGTACAGCTCGATCTCGGCGGGTCCCAAGCCTCGGAGCTTGGACGCCTTCCCCGGCGGCCGTTCGGGCTCGGGGACGATCTCCCCCGTCGCGGAGTCATAGGTCGGGCTCACCCAGCCGATGCGTCCGCGCACGGAAAGCTGCGCGACGGGCCACGGAACGATCTGATCGGCGTGTACCGCATCACGGCGGAAGAGCTTGCGCAACGTTCGGTCGTTCTCCGTCGTCACGACGGCTTGATCGCCGAGCAGGTCGACGAGGAGGTCGAACAGCATCTCGGCATGACGTGACGTCGGGGCGTTGGCGCGCAACGCGTCGACCACGGGTTCGAGGGGGCTCGTCATATGCATCAGTGTCGCGCGACGCCCGGGGTGCTTGCAAGAGGGTGGGGGGATGCAGGGGGGCGGCGGGGGCAAGGGGGGGCGACGCGCGCTGGCCCCGCTCCCCCCCCAAATCCCCTTGCCATTCCCCTCCCCGTACCCCTCCCCGTTCTCGGGCCGCGGAGCCGG
>JANNRO010000232.1:0-2822 GCA_031401505.1 Planctomycetia bacterium | reverse complement strand
CACGATGAGCCGCAGCCTCGAGAAGCTCTTTCCCGCCGAACTCGGACTCGCTTGCGATTGCTCGAAGCCGGATCTCGCGGCGCTCTTCGGCGCCGCGGCAGTTTCGCGCATCTCGTATCGGGTTCCCGAGAACATCGCGGCCGACATCGCGTCGGGCACGTTCCCGGTGGACGGGACCGTCATCTGTCCCGCGAGCACCGGGTTCATCGGTCGCCTCTCGGTCGGGGCGTCCACCAATCTCCTCGAACGCGCCGCCGACGTCGCGTTGAAGGAGCGACGTACGCTGGTGCTCGTGCCGCGCGAAACGCCGCTGTCGACGATCCACCTGCGCGCCATGACCACGCTCTCGGAGGCGGGCGCCACGATTCTTCCCGCCTCGCCCGGATTCTATCATCGTCCGAACTCGATCGACGAGCTGGTCGACTTTCTCGTCCAGAAGATCTTTGATCGCCTCGGAGTCAAACGGGATCTGATCCGTCGATGGGGGACATCCCCCTCGTGACGCAAGCGTCGCCGCCCTTGCCGATCGGCGATCCGCCCCGGCGAAGTCGTCTCCGGCTCGCGCTGGAGATGATCCGCTTCTCGCACAGTCTCTTCGCGCTTCCCTTCGCGCTCCTGGCCTTGGTGCTGGCCGCCGACGGAATTCCACCGCTGCGCACGCTCGGCCTCGTCCTCGTCGCGATGGTCGCCGCACGCAGTGCCGCGATGGCGTTCAATCGACTGGCCGACCGCCGATTCGACGCCGTGAATCCGCGTACCTCGAATCGGCATCTGGTCACGGGGTCGCTCTCGGTCCCGTTCGCGTGGGGCGTCACGATCGGCTCGATCGGGGTCTTCTTCGGCGCCGCGGCGCTGCTCAACCCGACCGCCCTCGTCCTCTCGCCGATCGTGCTCGCGGTGCTGCTCGGATACAGCTACTTGAAGCGCTTCACCTCCGCCGCCCACTTCGGCGTCGGATTGGCACTCGGGCTCTCGCCGCTGGGTGCCTGGGTCGCGGGAGCCGGCGGCCTCGTCGGGGACCTGCGCGTGCCGATCCTCCTCGGCGTCGCCGTCGTGCTCTGGGTCGCCGGGTTCGACGTGATCTACGCGTGCCAGGACGTCGAGGTCGATCGTCGCGAGGGCCTCCACTCGATCCCGGCGCGGTTCGGCATCCCGATCGCGCTCCGGATCGCGGGCGCACTCCACTTCTTCTCGGTGGGGGCGTTCGTGCTCGTCGCGCCGCTCGCCGATCTCCATTGGCCGTACCTGTGCGCGGTGGGTCTCGCGTCGTCGCTCCTGCTCTACGAGCATTCGATCGTTTCGCCCAACGACCTGTCGAAGGTGAACCTGGCGTTCTTCAGTGTGAACGGCGTCGTGGCGCTGCTCCTTGGCGCCGTCGGCATCGCCGACCGGCTCGTGTTCTGACGACTCGACCGGGCCGTCCCGTGGCGCCCGTATGCTACGAGCGCCCGTGGCCATCTCGTCGACCCCGATCTCCGGCGCGCTCGCGGCGCTCTCGTTCAAGGCGGCGGCCGACGTGCCCGCGGTCGTCGTGTTCGCCGGCGAAGAGACGTTCCTCTCGGAAGAGGGCATCGCCGCCGCCACGAAGGCGATCTTCCCCGACGGCGATCCGGGAGGCGCGATCGTCGCGCTCGACGCGGGCAACACGGCCGACCTCGATCGATTGGCGGCCGTGCTCGAAGAGCTCCGGACTCCGTCGTTGTTCGGCGATGGCAAGGTCGTCGTCGTTCGGCGGGCCGAGCATCTCGGCGGAAAGGCGTCGGGAGACGACGACGAGGACGAAGGAGAGGACGAGGGCGATGACGACGACGACGCGCCGCCTGCGAAGGCCGTCGCCGTCGAAGTGGTCGTCGAATCGAGGAAGGGACCGGTATCCGCCTCGGGATCGACCGCCGCGCCGAAGGGTCGCAAGCAGAATCCGATCACCGCGCTCGTCAAGGGCGCGATGGCGGCGCCGATGCCGGGAAGCGTGTTGATCCTCTCGACGATGAAGCCCGTCAAGGGCAAGGGCAGCGTGTCGGGCGACGCGATCGTCAAGACGGGGGCGTTGCTGGTCGACTGCCGTCGCCTGTACGACGCGCCCCCGCCGTGGGCGCGCGGAGGCAATGCCCACGACACGGAAGTCTCGCAATGGGTGCAAAAGCGCGCCAGGGCGCGCCACGCGAAGGCGATGGACCTGCGCGCGGCGCACGCGCTCGCGCTCCGGCTCGGCGGGGGACTCGCCGGGCTGTCGAAGGCGCTCGAGACGCTCGTCTCGTACGTCGGCGCACGGACCTCGATCGTCGAGGCCGACATTGCCGCGACGGTCTCGACCACGCGCGAGGATCCCGCCTGGGTGCTCGCCGACGCCGTCCTCGACAAGGACGTCGGACGGGCGCTCTCGTTGGTCGAGGCGTCGTTCGAGCGCGGGCTCTCCGACGCGAAGGGCCGTGTGTCGGTGAGGGCGGACGCGATCTTCCCACCGTTGGTCGCGACGCTGCACGGCGCGTGGCGGCGCGCGATGCTCGTGTGCGAGGCGACCGCGCAGGGGCACAACCCCGCGAGCCTGCCGGCGTTCGCGGGGCTGCCCGGATTCGTCGTCGAGCGGTTGATCCGGCAGGCGTCGCGTCGTGACCCCGACGAGTTGCTGACGCGTCATCGGGCGTTCGTCGACGCCGAATCGGGTGTTCGCGGCGGCGGCGTGCCTGCGCGACTCGCCGTCGAACGGCTCGTGATCGCGCTCTCGACGTAGAGGCCGTCCCGAGCCGTCCCCGCCCGCGACTACCCTCGCGTCCGATGGGCCGCATCCGCACGCTCCCCGCGCACGTCGTCAACCAGATCGC
>JANNRO010000231.1:0-7115 GCA_031401505.1 Planctomycetia bacterium | reverse complement strand
TCGCGGCCGTCCAATCGGCCTGGCAATCGTCACACGCTCGCTTGGTGACGCGATCCGACTTGACGAGCCGCTCGTCGTTGATGCACCCGGGGACAAGTTCGCCTACTCCAACGTCGGCTACGCGCTGCTGGCGGCCGTCGTGGAGGAGGTGACGGGCAAGACGTTCGAGGAGTACGTGCGTCGGGAACTCTTCGCCGCGGCGGGGCTCGTCGACACCGGCTTCATCAAGGACGAGCGGCTCGTCAAGTCGGATCGCGTCACCAAGCGAGCGTGTGACGATTGCCAGGCCGATTGGACGGCCGCGAACTGGTATTGGGGATGGGGCTATCGCGGCATGGGTGGCGTGGTCTCGACGGCGCTCGACGTGTTCGCGTGGGACCGGGCGCTTCGGGGCGAGAAGATCCTCGGCGGTCCCGCGAAGGAGAAGCTCTACGCGCCCGAACTCGATCGCTACGCGTGCGGATGGAAGGTGGAGTCGACCGACCGCGGCACGACGAAGGCGTCGCACTCGGGCGGCGTGCGCGGCTACGCCATCGAGATCGCGCGATGGCTCGAGGAGGACGCGCTCGTCGTGATCTTGTCGAACGGCAAGTCCGACCTCTTCGGCATCGAGCGGGCGATCACCGATCTTCTCTTCGAGCCGCCGACGCTCACAGCCGACCTCGACGTCGGCGGGCTCGACGCGAGCGAGCACGGCGCCTACGAGTTCAGCGAGGGCCTCGCCATCGTGGCCGAGCGCAAGGGCGACGAAACGGTGATTCGACTCCGCCACGGCACGAAGGTGCTCGCGACGATCCGGGCTCCGCGGGGTGTCGCGACGAAAGCGGCCGACGATCTCGATCAGGCCGCCGCCGGGACCACGTATCCGATTCCGGACGAGCCGGCTTCGATGAGCGGCGGGCTCTACCTGGGGTTCATCGCCGGTCACGGCACGCGCGTGGCGCTGAAAGAAGGACTCGCCTTCAAGGTGCTCGACCACTACGTCGGGCAAGGGGCGAACGGGGAGCGGATCGAAGACCCGCGGGCCGTCCTGATCCTCGAGTCGACGGTGCACCGCGGCTGGCCGATGATGATCAGGATGAATCCGAAGGCCGCGAAGGCCGTCGCCGCCGCTCTGCGCAAGGGGTAGCACCATCCGGGTGGGCGGCCGTCAGGGGCCCGTCGGCTCGTCGTCGGTTTGGTGAAACTTGTGAAGCACCCGGTGGATGAACGGCGACAGCACGACGCCGGCCGACGCCAGGAAGACGAATCCGCTGAAGAGCGCGTAGCACCCGGCGAAGAGTTTCGCGCCCGTGCCGTCCATCCGATCGACGGGCCCCATGCCCGCGAGAATCATCGACGCGTTCTCGAACGAATCGACGAGGGAGAGTCCAGCAATCGTGGAGTAGCCGAGCATTCCGATCGCCAGCGCCCCCACGACGAGAACACCCGCGATGCTCACGTGGCGCAGCACGCGCCTCGTGAACCCGAGGAGCGGGAGCGGGGACTCGCGGCGAGCTTCGTAGTCGACGTCCATGTGCAGACCTCCGGGTCCGGCATTCTCGGACACGACGGCGGGATGCGACCATCGCAAACGTGAAGGTCCCGTTCTATCGCCACGATCTCGGCCCGGCCGACGCGGAGCGCGTCGCCGCGGTCCTCGCGTCACCGATCCTGACCTCGGGGGACGTGGGCCGGCGCGTCGAGGCACAACTCGCGGCGTACTTCGGGCTGCCGCACGCGGCACTCGTCTCGAGCTGGACCAACGGCGCCGTCGCGGCCCTGCTCGCGCTCGAAATCGGGCCGGGCGACGAGGTGATCGTGCCGGCGATGACGTTCATCGCGACGAGCAACGTCGTCGAACACGTCGGCGCCAAACCCGTGTTCGTGGACGTCGATCCCGCGACGCTCTTGATGACGCCCGCGAGCGTCGAACGGGCGCTTTCGCCCCGCACGAAGGCCGTGATTCCCGTCCATCTCTACGGGTTGATGTGCTACATGCGGGGGATCGCCGACGTGCTTCGCAAACGCCCCGACGTCGCGATCGTCGAGGACGCGGCCCACGCGTTCGAGGCGAAACGCGACGGCGAACGGCCGGGCACCCGATCGACGATGGCGATCTTCTCGTTCTATGCGACGAAGAACGTCACGTGCGGGGAAGGGGGCGCGATCGTCTGTCGCGACGCGGCACTCCACACGAAGCTCTCCGAGACGAGGCTTCACGGGATGAGCGCGGGCGCGGCCGATCGATTCAAGGGCGGGCTCTACCGTCACTGGGACATGACGCGCCTCGGGGTCAAGGCCAACCTGCCCGATCTGCTCGCGGCGCTGCTCCCGCCCCAGATCGATTCGATCGACGCGCGCCTGCCGCGGCGCGAGGTGCTGGCGCGGCGCTACGAGGCGGCGTTTCGCGGCACGGCGTTGCGCCTCGTGGCCGGCGACGCGCGCGCACTGCACGCGAGACACTTGTTCTGCATCGGTGTCCCGGGGCCCGTACGCGACACGGCGCTCGCGACGCTGGGCGGGCACGGCGTCGGCGCAACGGTCAACTATCGCTCGGTGCCGACGCTTCGCTGGTATCGAGAGCGCTATTCCTTCACGCCCGCCGACCACCCGACGAGCCACGCGTGGGGCGAGGCGACGATCACGTTGCCGCTCTTTCCGAGCATGACCGACGCCGAGCAGGCGCACGTCGTCGACGTCGTACGCACCCACGTGCTGCCGCTCGCCGCGAGCTGACCCGAAGGTCAGTGACCGGCCAGGAAGCGCGCGAGTCGCACGCCGTGCCACAGTTCGTCGATCGGACCCCGGGCCCTGATGACGCCGGACGGATCGACGAAGAGCCCGCCCCACGCGGGCCAGCCGATCTCGTAGTTCTGCGGCATGTGCTCGACGTCGGCGTCGAGCCCGGGGAAGCCGTGATGCACGTGGACGTTGCCGTCCGGGATCTGCAGTCCCCCCGCTTGCGGGAACGAGGAAGGGGGAGAGGGCGCCTCCCCGGGCAGCCCTTCGCCCTTGGCCGCCACGTGCACGTCGAGCGGATAGCCGAGCGCCACGAACGGCTCGCGACAGGTCTTGATCGCCGTATGGATGGAGTCGGCCCCCGTCGGATCGGCCCCCGAGAGCCCGGTCGACCACAAGAGCAACCGCGCGTGCGGCGAGGGCGCCAACCCGACGACTCGTCGGCCGACGAGCGACGTCCACGAGAATCGATTGGGTGAGGTGAGACCGAGCGCGGCGTCGAATGACCCGCATCGACACGCGACGTCGTGACCGAGCGAACGGTGGCGCGCGACGCGGACGCTGGCGAACGTGACGCGCCCCCGGTCCGCCGCGAACCCGAGGAACCCTTCGATCGGCTCCCCCGTCGTACGACGCATCGAGAGGACGTCGATCCCGTCGACCTGGACGCGCACGTAGGGGCCTGCGACGTGGAGCGTCAACTCGAAGCCGTCCTGCCCGCCGCCGGCGGCGCCGAACGGCGCTTCGCGCGACATGTTCGACAACCGGCGGTCGATCGTGCGCAGATCGGAAAGGGACACCAGCAACGCGGGCTTCGTGTCGCTCGCCGGCGCGCCCGGTTCGCGCTCCCCCGCCCGAAACGTGACCTCGACGCCGCGGTCCCGACGGGTCCATCCGACCACCACGCGCCCCGTGACGAACGTCGTCTCGATTCGCACGCGCGCGCGGATCGTGTACGTCCCGACGTAGACGTCTTTCCCATGCACGGCGACCCCCGACCACGACGCGTCGGCGTCGAGCCCGGTGGTGGCGGCCCCGCCGGCCTTGCGCCCGAGCACGAGGTCGTCGGCTCCGTCGAGGCCGTAAAGTCCCGCGACGGCGCCGTCCTCCTGCGCCGACCAACGCTCCTCGATGACGCCCCCGCCGAACGGGCTGACGGGCACGACGCAATCGGGAGCGCCATCGCGCGCGTCCTTCTCGAGTTCCGACGGTTGGGCGAGCCCGATTTCGCCCAGGGACCCGCGTCCGACGATCGGCGCCATCCGATCATGCTCGGCGCGCAGCGCCCGCGCCATGCGGGGGCGCGACGCCGCCAAGGCTTCGGACGAAGCTCTCGAAAGCGCGTCGAGGTAGCTCGCCGCGATCGCGCAGAGGGGCGCCAATCCGCCGACGTCGGGCTTCGCCGGACCCTCGGCGCCGGGGCGTACGCGGGACAAGAGTCTCGTGCGCGCGAACACCGCCTCCTTGCGCCCCGTCGTCGCTTCGAGCGCGAGCGCCTTCGCGTAGCGCACGGCGTCGATCTCGTCGACGGCATCGGCGAGCGCGTGGGCGTCGAGCGCGTCGGGAGCCCGTCCGACGCGTTCGAGGAATTCCGCCGCCAACGCCGCGAGCGCCTCTCCCTCGGCAGGAGGGTCGAGCCGGTCGCGCGCAAGCGGCTGGTTCGAACGATCGCCGAAGAAGGCGTCGCTCGGCACGTGGCCCGCGGCACCGTCGGACCGGTCGCGCCACGCCTTCGTCCAGGGCGGCTCCGGAGCCTTGTAGAAGGCGTCGAGGAAGTCGGCGAATTGCTTGGCGAACCCCTTCATGTCGGCGGCGCGCCCCTTCTTGCCGTCGCAAACCGAGGCTTCGAACGCGTCGACCGGCATGCCGGGTGCCTGCCTCAGTGCCGCGAGCAGGGCGGGAATCAAGGCGCGATAAATCGGCGTCGCCGTAGGCGCCTCGCCCTTCCCGGTCCACTGGGAGAGAAACGTCCACAGCGAGTAGCCGACGGGATAGTTGTGGCGATACTCCGGATCGCGACCCGAGAGCAGTTCGAGGAGCGTCGGGAGGCTCCAGGCGACGAGGCGATAGGCGACTTCGAAATCGCGGAAGTTGATGTGGCGCTCGTCGAGCGCCTGGGCGCGACCATACGGCGTCGTGGCGCCGACGTAGGTCGCCCGTCCCTCCGACGCCCAGGCGGGGAGCCCCGGGAACAGCGCCTGGTCGAAGCGATGCGTCAATTCGTGCGCGAGCAGCTGGGAGAGTTCGTTGCTCGTCGACCAATGCGCGGCGACGGTCACCACGTCGCCGGACGCGAATCCCGCCGCCCACCAGTACGGCGCGCCCTCCTGCTCGAGGTCGGCGTCGGTGGGACACAGGCGCACGACGCCCAAGCGAGTCCGGCCCCCGCCATCGACGAACGGGTCCTTCCCGCACCACGCGACGAGCCGGTCGTGGCAGCGCTCGATCAGGATCGCCGCCTCGTGCGTGGTCGCGAGCCCGCAGACCGATTCGATGCGGTATCGCCCGTCCTTGCTGGCCACGACGATCGGATTCGTCCACGACGAGTGCGCGTCTTCGAACGCGCGGCGCCCGCCCGAGGAAAAGAGCTTCTCGAGGTCGTCGAAGCTCATCGGCGGCGTCTTGGCCGCGAGGGCCTCGCGGGCCTCGTCGAGTGCGCGACGCGCGCCGAACCCGTCGGCGATCGGAGCCCTCGTGCCCCGCACGCCGCGGCGCTGCGAGGCGAACCCGACGAGCAACCGCGCCGCCTCGATGATGCGGGGCAGATCCTGCGCCGCCTTCGCCTCGGCAAGGACCGCCTCGAGCGCGGTGCGCACGCGCTGGACCTCGGGACGGCACCGGTCGAGCGCCTTCTCCGCCGCCGCACGCGCCGGCGCCCCGAGCGACGCGGCGCCATTCGCGGTCTCGTCGGCGAGCCATCGCAGCCATTTGGCGACGATCACGCCGCCCGGACCCGAGAGCTTGCCCGCCGCCTCGGTGATCGCGCGCGCGAGCGCCGCGCGTTTGGACGCGAGGTCGAGCGGGCTCGCGACATCGGCGGCGGCGAAGGGAGGCCCGAGCGGGACCTTCGCGACCCTGCCCGTGGCGTCGGTCAATGCGAACGCGGCGCCGAGCGCCCAAAGGGCCTTCGCGTCGGCGTTGGTCGCATCGAGCGACGCCAGTTCGTTCCATACGGGCGCGTACGAAGGATCGACGGCGAGGGCGTCGAGAAAATGGTGACGCGCGACGCCCGCCTTGCCGGCCTTCTGCGCTTCGCGGCCGACACGGGTCCGTCGCGCGGGCTCGCTCTCGGGTGCGGGGGCGCTTGCCGGGCCCGCGACGCCCGAGGAACCGATCGCCGACAGCGAAACCAGCGCGAGCGCGGCCGAAGTCGCGACGAGGAGTCGAGGGCTCCGGCGATGGCTCGGTCCCGAGGTCACACCGCGGCCGACTCCTCGAGGACCTGCTCCGACACGAAGATCTTCGCCTTCGAGGCCGTTGCGAGCGCGATCGCGTCGCTCGGGCGCGCGTCGATCTCGACCCGGCGATCGTCCGACGTCACGAGGTGGACCACCGCGAAGAACGTCGAGTCCTTGAGGTTGGTCACCTCGATCTTTTCCACGCGTGCACCGAGCGCCTCGATCACGTGGCTGAAGAGGTCGTGCGTCAGCGGTCTCGGAGACGTCTGTTCCTTGACGAACCGGTCGATCGCCTGCGCCTCGTAGAAGCCGATGACGATCGGAACCGTCCGCTCGCCGCCCTTTTCCTTCAGGAAGATGTACTGCTGGTCGGAGGTCTCGCTGATCAGGATGCGGTGAAGTTCCATCTCGACCACGGGAGCGCTCCGATCCGGGCCGCTCGCACCCGGCGGCGAAAGGGCCGGTGCGATCCTATCAACGCGGCCCGGGAGCGGGTTCCATGGGCGTATGCACCGGAGCGAACCCCTCGTACGCGTGATGCGCGGCGGCCTCGAAGAGTCGGTCCACACCGGGGCCCTCGCCCTGGTCGAGAACGGCGTCCTGACGCTCTCGCGCGGCGACCCCGACCGGGTCGTCTTCTATCGCAGCGCCAGCAAGCCGCTCCAGGCGCTCGAACTCGTCCGCTCGGGCGCGGCCGACGCGTTCGGATTGACGGCCCCCGAGCTCGCGCTCGCCGCCGGGAGCCACAATGGCGAGCCCCGTCAACTGGACGCGGCGCGATCGATCCTCGAAAAGGCGGGCGTCCCCGAGTCGGCGCTGCGCTGCGGCGGCCACCGCTCGGTCAACTCCGACGTGGCGTTCGCCCAGCGTCAGGGCAACGTGCCCGTGACGTCGATCCTCTCCAATTGCTCGGGCAAACACGCGGGCATGCTGGCGGCCGCGAAGCACCGCGGCGATCCGCTCGAAGGCTATCTCGAGCTGGCCCACCCGGTCCAG
>JANNRO010000230.1:0-3742 GCA_031401505.1 Planctomycetia bacterium | reverse complement strand
GGCGCGATCGCGGGGCTCGTGGCCGCAGAGGCCACGACGCCCCGCGCTCGCTTGCGCGGCCCGGCACCACGGCGCCCTACAGAGGTAAGCAGCCGAGATGAGATGGGAAAAGGCAAGGAGAGGCAGAGAAGAGACGGAGAGAGAAACATGACGGCCCGGAGGAAGGGACGTCGATCGGCGATTCGGATGGGAGAGAGCGAGAGGAACGGCAGGGAATGTACCCGGTGAGGAGGCCGGGGATTCGGATGGGTGGGGGCGGCGGGGGAGGGCCCTCGAGCGAAGCGCGGAAGGAGACCGCGAATGCGCGACGGGAGCGCTATCCGCGACGCATGGCCCGGCGGACGTCCATGTCGGCCGTGCGCTTCTTCATGTCCTCGCGCTTGTCGAACTGCTTCTTGCCGCGGCCGACGCCCAACTCGACCTTCGCGCGCGACCCTTTGAAGTGGAGCGACAGGGGAACGATCGTCGTGCCCTTGCCCTCCACGAGGACGTCGAGTTTGGCGAGTTCCCGCTTGTGGATCAGACACTTCCTCTTGCGACGAGGCTCGTGATTGAAGTGCGAAGCCTGGGGGAGCGGCGGGATGTGGACGCCGTAGAGCCAGAGTTCGCCGCGCTCGAACCGGGCGTACCCGTCCTGGAGGCTCGCGCCACCGTTGCGCAACGACTTCACCTCGCTCCCGACGAGCACGAGCCCCGCTTCGACCGTGAAGGAGATCGAGAAATCGTGCCGCGCCTTGCGGTTCGTTGCGATCTGGATCTTGGGGAGCGACGCGTACTCGACGCGACGGCGCTGAGGAAAGGCCGGGTTCGATTCGTTCGCCGACATCCCGGTATCGTACGCCGCCCACCCCATGCGGCCCCTGCTCGTCATGATCCTCGTGTGCTCCGCCCTCGCACCCGGCTCGCTGGGAGCTTGCGCCGAGCGAGCGAGGGTGCCGGCGGAGTGTCCGACGGCCCCGCGCCGGCGCGACTCGGGGCCGCGTTCGATTCCGTTCGCGGGCGGAGATCCCGCGGCACGTGGCTGGGTGAAGGTGGACGACCTGCTCTGGATCGAAGAGGTCCACGCGGAGCGCTTTCGTCGGGGCGAGATCCTGCTCGATGGACGCTACGTGCCCTTCGCTGCCTCCGACGCCGCGCGAAAGTCGCCCGAGGGCGGCTACGTCCTGCGGACCGACCATCTCCTCCTGCGAACCAACGTCACGTTCGCGCGAGCACGCGATCTGGCCGACGAAGGCGAGCGCCACATCCGCCAGGTGCTCGCCGCCTTCGGCGACGAACTCGACCATCGGATGCCCGAAGACCCCCTGCGCGTCGTCGTGGCCGCGAGGCGCTCGGAGTTTGCGGCGCTGCTCGCGCGTGCGATTCCCGCCGCCGTCGATTGGAACGCCTTCTACGAACCCTCGAAGGGCACGGTGTATGCGGCCGACGAACCGCCGGCCACGAGCGGCCTCCCACTGGTTGCCGACCTGCGCCACGAGATGACGCACGCGATCCTGGATCTCGGACGACCCGAGGCACTGCGCGCCCAGATGTACGGCCGCCCTCATTTCTGGATCTGGGAGGGGTTGGCACTCTGGACGGAGGGATTGGGCGACGCGAAGGGCGTCCACACCGGCGCCGCCCGATTCGATCGGTTCCGCCGCCGCGCTCAATGGGGCGACGTCGTCCCGCTGGCCGAGTTGTTCGCGCTGCGACAGGACGCGTTCCTCGGACGCCACTACGACGAAACGGCCGCGTTCATGGCATGGTTGATGACGGTCGACGGGGGCACGCGGCGAGCGGGTGCGCTCGCCTTGCTCGCGAAGGTGATGGATGGCGCCGGGGAGACCGGCGATTTCGAGCGTCTCGTCGGGCTTTCGAGCGACGACGCCGAACGTCGTTGGAAGTCGACGGGCTACGCCGCTGCAGCCGACGCGCCGTCGTCGGGAAGCGGCGGAACCAAGTAGGGCGGATCGGCCTCGCTCGGGATTCCGGTCACGGGGGGCGCCGCCGATGGAATCCTTCTCCCGTGCGCACCGTGACCCTTCGCCCCGGCAAGTCCAAGCCCGTCTGGATGGGACACCCGTGGGTGTTCGCCGACTCGGTGGCATCGGTTTCCGACGACGTAGGAGACGGTCGGTCTGATTTCGTCCGCATCCTTGACTCGAGGGGTGACCTCGTCGGACGAGGGTTCCTCTCGGATGCGTCGGCGATCCGCGTGCGCGTTCTCGCGCGCGGCGAGGGAGCGGAGTCCGACGAGGAACTCCTCGTCTCCCGTTTGGACGCCGCGGCCTCTCTGCGCCGAACGTTGTTCCCGGACCCGACGAAGACGGACGCCTTTCGACTGGTTCATGGCGAGGGGGACGGACTTCCCGGGCTCGTCGTCGATCGATTCGGCCCGGTACTCGTCGCGCAGTTCGCCACCAAGCCGATCGCCGCGCGCCGCGACGCGCTGGCGCGACACCTCCTCGCGCGGAGTGGGGCTCGTTCGCTGATCGCGCGCGCCGGTGGCAAGGAGGAAGAGGAAGCGATCGATCCGGCGACCGTGGCGTTCACCGCGGGGACGCCGGCGCCCGAGACGGTCGAGATCGTCGAGGAGGGCATGCGCCTCGTCGTGGATCTTCGCCGAGGCCAGAAGACGGGACACTACGCCGATCAGCGCGAGAACCGGCGTCTGGTCGCGGACGTTTCGGCCGGAGCGCAGGTTCTCGATCTCCACACGGGCACGGGGGGCTTCTCGATCCGCGCGCTGCTCGACGGGGCCGCTCAGTGCCGCGCGGTCGACAGCTCGGCGGTGGCGCTCGCGGGTGCGCGGACGAACGCGGCGTTGAACGGCGTGGCGTCCCGTCTCGAGGCCGTCGAGGGCGACGCGCTCGACCATTTGGACGCCTTGTCGAAGACGAAGACGACCTACGACGTCGTGATCGTCGATCCACCCAAACTCGCGGCGTCGCGCGCCGGGCTCGCGAAGGCCCTCGACCTGTACAAACGGTTGAACGTGCGTGCGCTCGTGCGCACCCGACCCGGTGGGTTTCTCGCGACGTTCTCGTGCTCCGGCCTCGTGTCGACCGACGCCTTCGCAGAAATGCTCGGGGCCGCGGCGCGGGAGTGTCGCCGCCATGTCGCGGTCCTGCGCACGATGTCGGCCGGGCCCGATCATCCGGTGGACCCCTTCTGCCCCGAGGGACGCTATCTGACCGGGCTGCTCGTGCGGGTCACGTCGTGAGCCCGCTTTCGGTGGGGCCGAGGACCGCCGACGCCATCCGCAAGGTCATCGGCTACGCGCTCGCGACGGTGTTGACCGTCCTCCTGTTCCGACTCTTCGGGCGGCTCTCGAACGGGCGACAGACGCTCGGCGATCTCGAACTCTGGACGTTCCTCGGGCTCTCGACGCTCGCCGTGATCTGGGTCCGGGCGGCACGGCGGGTCCGACGCGGACAGCCACCCCCGTCGATCGAGTCCGACGGCGATGGGTCGTAACCGCTACCGGATGCCGACGACCGCGTCGTCGATGCGGTAGATCGAGAGGATGTAGCCCTGCTCCGTGGTCTCGACCGCGCGGAACGTACCCCACACCTCGATCGGCTCGTTCGTATCGGAGATGCCGCGCACGCCCGCGAGCCTGACCTGCACATGCTCGCTGATGCCGGCCGGGACACCGGGGCCGCGGGACATGCGACTCGCGACCAGCACGAATTCGTGGATGTCGTCGAACTCGTAGAGCGGCGTCAGATAGCCCCGGAGTACGACCCTCTTGCCTTCG
>JANNRO010000229.1:0-3131 GCA_031401505.1 Planctomycetia bacterium | reverse complement strand
GCGAAGAGCGAGAGATAGAGCACGAGCGCGACGTCGGTCGCGTCGAGACGAAAAAACGCGCCGGCGCCCCGGAAGAACGGCACGAATACGAACGGCAGGCTCCCCACGAGCAGCACGAGATACGTCCAGAGCACGGGGGACGAGTGCGCCGTCACCGGCTTCGTGAGTGCGGTGTGGACCGACCACGAAAGCGGCGCCAGCGCCGTGATGACGACCGGCAGCACCATCGCGTCCCCCGACGCCTGCTTCGTCGTCGCGATCAGGACGACGCCGCCCATGCCGAGCGCAAGCCCGAGGCCCTTGCGCCAGGTCAGTCGTTCGCCGAGAGCCGACACGCCGAGTACGACCAGATACAAGGGCGAGAGCGTCGTCAGCACCGACGCGATCGGCCCGGGAACGCGCTGCTGCATGCCGTAGTAGAGAAAGCCATTGTAGAATGCAACCGTCAGGACTCCGCAGGCGAGCAGCCGCCGCGGATGACGTCGCACGATCACGAGCGACTCGCGTCGCCGAAATCCGAAGCACCAGATCGCGCAGACGACGAAGACCGGCACGAAGCGCGCGACGACGAGATCGAGCCAGTCGAGCGGCGCGACACCCGACGTCGGTGCGAGCAACACCTCGAACGCGAGGAACGTGTGGCTCCAGACGAGGAACAGCAGCAGCGTCGCGACGATCAGCACGGCCGACGACACGGGCTTCTTCGGCGTCGCAATGGCCTCGGGTGTCATCGCGGCGAAGCATACGGGCACGTCGCCCCGCACGCGTCCGCGTCGTGACAGCCACGTACGATCGACCTCGTGCAGTTGCCGCCCGCTTCGATCACCACCGGCGCGCTCACCGAGTTCGAACGGCTCGTCCGCCGCGCCGAGCGTGTCGTCGTGTTGACGGGTGCAGGCTGCAGCACCGATTCGGGCATTCCCGACTACCGCGACGACACGGGCGCGTGGAAGAGGAAGCCGCCGATCTTCTACGCCGATTTCGTGGGCCGCGAGGACGCCCGGCGGCGCTATTGGGCGCGCAGCCTCGAGGGCTGGCCCTCGTTCTCGACGGCGCGCCCCAATCGTGCGCACACGGCGCTCGCACGGCTCGAAGCGCGCGGGCGCGTCCATCACCTGATCACGCAGAACGTGGACGGACTTCACCAACGCGCGGGATCGAGGCGGGTCACCGACTTGCACGGCCGCCTCGACACCGTCGAGTGCCTCTCGTGTCGCGCCCGCGAGGATCGCGACGGCTACCAGCGGCGACTGTCGGACGCGAATCCCGCGCGCCGTCCGGGTGCGGTGGGCCCGGCCCCCGACGGCGACGCCGACCTCGTTGAGACCGACTTCTCGTCGTTCGAGGTGCCCGGGTGTCGAAGCTGCCGGGGCGTCGTGAAGCCCAGCGTCGTGTTCTTCGGTGAAGCCGTGCCGGCCGCGCGCGTCGAGGAGTCGTACGCGCGCGTCGCCGAGGCCGATCTGCTGCTCGTCGCCGGTACGTCACTCGAGATCTTCTCGGGACGGCGATTCGTGACGGCGGCCGCAGATCGCGGCGTTCCCATCGCCATCGTGAACCGGGGAGCAACGCGCGCGGACGACATCGCGACGAGCCGGGTGGCCGGCAACGTCGGCGAGATCCTCGAAGAATTGGCGGCGCGACTCGGCGCGTGAGCTCGATCGGCGTGCGGGACCCGCGTCCGACGACCGCCGCCAGCTGCCAGCCGACCGATCACCGACCGACCATCGACCGATCACCGACCGACCATCGACCGACCGGCTACCATCCGCCCGACGAGGCGCTCGACGCCGCGTCACGTACGTGGGCGAACCAGGAGGCGGCCCCGGCCGCGAGCACCGCGAGCACGAGCGCCGTCATCCAGCTCCGAGCGACGGCGCACGAGGCGGATGCAACGAGCAGCACCGCCGCCGCGAGCGGGAATCGAATGGTCGCCCCGTAGTTGAGCGATCCGAGCGACGAGGCCAGCAGCCCCGTGAACACGAGCGCCACGACCGGCGCGGCGGCCGACGGAACGAGCGGGGCTCCCCTGCGCAGGAAGCCGAACGTCGCCGTCGCGCCTACGCACGTCGCGAGCGCGAGCGCCGCCTGGCCGCCGACGGCGAAGTGTCCGAACGCGATGAGGATGGCCCCCGCGACGGGAAGCGCGACGATGAGGGGTAGCACGAGCGAGAGGCGCGACGCGCGGGGCGCGTCATCGGCGAGGACGCTCCACAACGCCGCCGTCGCGACCGCCGACATGCCCGCCCATTCGAACGCCGTGTCCCGATCGAGCGCATGGGGTACCAGCGGCGAGAGCAGGAGCCACGCGGCGCCGAATCCCGCGGCCGCGCGCGCGATCACCCGGACGGACGCGGGGACGCGAAGGCTCGTCTCGAGAATGCCGAGGACGGCGCCTGCAGGCGCGAGCCAGATGACCCACTGCCACGCGTCCTCGGACGGAGCGAGCGGGAAGCGCGGACGCACGCCGATCACGTACATCGACGCGACGAACCCGCCCGCGAGCCCGATCGCGACCACGGCATCGCGCAGGCGGGGAAATCGCCCGGTCGCGAGCCAACCGACCAGCGCCGCGGCGGCGCACACGCCGCCGGGCCAGACGACGAGCGCGAGGAGCGCTTCGATCGGATTCATCGGGCGTCTCCTCGCGCGCGGGCGTCGTCGTGAACGCTTACTGCTTGATGCACTCGAACGCGAGGATCAGGCGCACGTCGTCACCGATGCCCTGCAGCATGTTCTTCATGTCGAATTCGCTGCGCTTGATCGTGACGATGCCCTCGAAACCGATGAGGTCCCTGCCGTCCCGGTCCTTGCCGGCGCCGGTCTTGTCCATCTTGATGGTCACCGACTTCGTGACGCCGTGCAGCGTCAGATCGCCCTTCACGTCGAATGCGGCGTCGCCGTTCTTCTTGATCTCCTTGCTCGCGAACTTGATCGTCGGGAACTGCGCGATGTTGAAGAAGTCGGGAGTGCGCAGGTGAGTGTCTCGGTCCTTCGAATTCGTGTCCACGCTCGTGACCTTGATCTCGACGTTGACCGTCGTTCCCGCGTGGTTGGCGTCGTCGAGGTCGACGGAGCCGGAGAATTCGTTGAATCGGCCGTACGTGAATACCGCATTTGCATGATGGATGCGG
>JANNRO010000228.1:0-3971 GCA_031401505.1 Planctomycetia bacterium | reverse complement strand
GCTCGTGGCCGCAGAGGCCACGACGCCCCGCGATCGCGCCGCCCGGCCCGCACCACGGTGCCCGTCCCTGGGGGCGAACGGATTCGACCGGGCGTAGGTTGTGAGTTGGGGCGCGCCGAGCATCTCGGGTCGCACGTAAATCCTCCCGGGAACTTGAAGTTGCCAACAGCAACCTCGCTCTCGCTGCCTAGTCTGAACAACTAGCGCAACGCGGTCCTCCGCCCTCGTCCACGGGGCGGGCCGGACCGTCATTCGTGGGCTGGCCCCCTGTCCGCCGCCGGACGGCGGGGGGTAAGACATTTCCGGCTGGTCCTTCGACGAGCCCGTCCGTAGGCGCTGCGAAGGTCGACAACAATCTGCGGACTACGCGCGTAGGCCTATCTCGTTTCCCGCTTCGGGACGGGGGTTCGATTCCCCCCGCCTCCACTTTTTTTCTGGGCACGCTTCGTTCCGGACTCGGCGGCATCGTCGTCGAGGCACGCCGGCGGGCGATACGACGCGATCGGCGGTTCGGGGGGGGTGGGCCGGGCGACCGGTCTGCGTCCATCGATCTCCGGGAGTCTCCTGGCATGCGCAAGCCCTCGCGTTCGGCGCTCGCGGTCGTGGGGTTGATGGGCGTCGCCGCGCTCTCGCTCTCGCCACGGCCGGCACCCCGCGCCCGTGCGGGCGACCGGGATCGGGAGGCGCTCCCGACCGCTCGCGTCGATTCGGTCAAGAACTTCACGCTCTACGATCTCGACGGCAAGCCGCGCTCGCTGGTCGACTACAAGCGGGCGAAGGCGATCGTGATCGCGTGGACCGCGCCGGGTTGTCCCGTGGCCGAGGTCTATGCGCCCCGTCTCGCCGAGTTGGCGAAGAAGTACGTCGTCGACCAGGTCGAGTTCTTCGGCGTCTCGAGCAATGCGAACGAATCGATCGGCGAGTTGAAGCGGATGGTGAAGGACGCGGGGACGCGCTATCCCGTGCTGGTCGACGCCGAGGGAACCCTCGCGCAGGCGTTGTCGGTCAAGACGACCACGACCGTCGTCGTGCTCGACGCGAACTGGCGCGTGCGCTATCGCGGCGCGGTCGACGACCAGTACGGCGTGAACGGCAGGAAGCCGACGGTCGGACGTGCGTGGCTGACCGACGCGCTCGATTCGGTGCTTTCGGCGAAGGCGGTCGCGACCGAGTCGACCGATGCACCGGGGTGTCCGATCACGTTCACGCCGAAAGCGAAACCCGGCGTCACGACGTCGAAGACGTGGTCGCACGACGTCGCCGCCATCGTCCACCAGCGCTGCGCCGGCTGTCACCGGGGCAACGGCGGGGCGCCGTTCGAGCTCGGCACGTACGCCGACGTGTCGTCGCGCACGGCGGTCCTCCACGAGGTGATCGATCAGAATCGCATGCCTCCCTGGCACGCGACCGGCGAGGACGGCACGTTCAGCAACGACCGGCGGTTGAAGTCCGACGAGAAGAAGGCGCTCCTCGAATGGCTCGACGGCGGCGCACCCGAGGGCGACGCGGCGGCGGCGCCGAAGCCCCCGCCGGCGCTCGCGCTCGACGCGTGGGAGATGGGGAAACCCGACGACGTCTACGAGTTCGAGAAGCCGCAGTCGATACCGGCCGAGGGCGTCGTCCCCTACCGCTTCGTGACGATCAAGACGAACCTGACGGACGACAAATGGGTCGAGGCGGTCGAGGTGCAGCCCGGCGCGCCGCAGGTGGTCCACCACGTGCTCGTCGGCTTCGAACCCGCGAACCGCAAGGGCCGCAATGCCGTGTTCGCGCCATGGGGCGGGTTCTTCGCGGCGATGGTTCCCGGAGGGCGCCTCCAGGAGTTTCCGAAAGGCATGGCGAAGAAACTGCCGAAGGGTACGACCCTGCTCTTCCAGATGCACTACACCCCGAACGGTGTCGCGACGACCGACAAGACCCGCATCGGGCTGCGCTACGCGTCGAAGGAACCCGAGCGCGAGGTCAGAACCGCAGGCGTCACGGGGATCGATCTGCGCATTCCACCCGGGGCGGCGCGTCACGAGGTGACAGCCCAGCTGCCGGTGCCGTTCAACGCGCGCATCCTCGCGTTCATGCCTCACATGCACGTTCGGGGGACGTCGTATCGGTACTCGGTCCGCAAGCTGGTCGGAGGCGGCGAGGAGACGACGCTCCTCGACGTGCCGAAGTATGATTTCAATTGGCAGACGCCGTACCGCATGACGACCCCGATCGTCGTGCCGCGGGGGTCGTTGCTGCGCGGGGTCGCGACCTACGACAATTCGGCCGGCAATCCGTACAACCCGGATCCGACGGCGTGGGTGACCTGGGGCGACCAGACCTGGGACGAGATGATGATCGGGTACGTCGACTACGTGATCGACCCGTAATCGCGCGGAGTTCCTCCCCTTCCGACGCCTACTTCTTCGCCGCCTCGTCGATGCGGCGGGTCGCCGCCTCGGCGGCGGCGCGATACTCTTCGGCCTGATCCTTCACGATGGACTCGAGGCGCTTGCGTGCCGCCGCGGACGCGGGACCGAGCTCGCCCGCGAATCGGACCACTTCGAGGCGCGCGCGTTCGACGGCATGATAGATGCCCTCCCTGCCGAAGAGGACGTCGAGTGCGCGCTCGACATCCACGCCCGATCGCGCGAGGGCGGCGGCCGCCGCGATCTTGACGCGCGACTCCGGATCGACCAGTCCCTTTTCGAGGCGCTTGCGTGCGGCGTCGTCGAGGGCTTTCGCGCGCCCGAGCGCACGCAGGCTCTCGACTCGCACGTCGGTGTCGGCATCCTCGGTCATCGAAGAGATACGTTCTCGCACGACGTCGTCGGCGAGGTCGTGATCGATGAAGGCCTCGATGGCAGCGGCGCGTACGTCGCCGTCGCGGTCGCCGAGTCCGCGCGAAAGGGTGTTCTCGACCACGTCGCGCTCGGATGTGCTGCGAGGAGCCGCAGCGATCGCTTTCGTCGCCTGGACGCGAAGGAGCGCTTGCGGATCGCCCGCCAGCAACGCGAGCGGTACGACGGCACCCACATCGGTTCCGGCGGCCTCGATCAGCGCGTGAAGGACGGCGCTTCGAACCTCCGAACTCGGGTCCGCGACGAGCGTGGAAATCGAGGCGAGGCGCACGGCGAGGGGAAGGTCCAGCTTCGCGAGACACCCTGCCGCGCCGGACCGGATGTCCTCACTCGGATCCTTCGCCGCCTTCGCCAACGGTGCGAAGGCACTCTCGGGAAGCGGGCCGACCTTCTCGAGCGAAACAAGCGCCGCGAGGCGCGAGCCTTCGCGTTCGAATGCGAGCCCCCGGACCAGACCCGGGATTCCCGGAGGTCCCAGCGCCTCGAGCGCGTTCGCGCACGGCCAGTCCATCCCGTCCCGACCGAGACCGACGGCCAGCGCGTCGGCCGCGTCGATCGCGTCCCTCCCGACGAGTGCGAGCACTTCGGCAGCCCAGGCGCCGGCCGTGGCGTCGGCACTCTTCAACAACTCGATCAACGGGGCGACGACGGCGCGGCCGCCCCTCCCGAGGATCCTGTGCACCCGATCTCTCTCGTCGTTGTCTGCGTGGGCGAGGCGATCGACCAGTTTCGCGATCGTCAATGCGTCGAGCGGGGGCGTCGGTGCGGGTGCGGGGGCCGGCTCGTCGGCGTCGCCTTCCGCTCGGGCGACGCCCGGCGAGAGCACGGCACCCAACGCAAGTCCGAAACGGAGCAGCGCCTCTTGAACCGACGGACCGCGCATCGGAGCCTCCGGCACGATCCTATGCGAACGAAGCGAGACTCGCGGTCCCCTCCGTCGGACGCGGGTCCCGTCGCGCGTTCGATCGGGCGCCCTGCAACGAAGCCGGCCGCCGAGTTGTCTCGACGGCCGGCCTGCGACCGATCGACGGGGCCCGCGTCCGACCCGGTCGTTCGTCGGCCGTGCGCTACTTCTCGCCGTGATGGCGGCGGTGCTTCGGTGCGAGGAACAGTCCGGCGACGCGCTGGGTG
>JANNRO010000227.1:0-3135 GCA_031401505.1 Planctomycetia bacterium | reverse complement strand
GGAACGTCCCGGCTCGTCGGAACCCGTGTGGGTCGTAGGTCCTTGACCTGCGCCACCTTACGTCCGATTCAGGTCCGTGTCAAAGGCCCCGTTCGATTCCGACGCCCCCTCCCGACGACGCGACCTCGAAAGCGGGGCCTCGAATCGGCGACGGGACCCGCGTCCGGGGTACCCTCCCGCCATGGCTCGCCCCGCGATTCCCGATGCCCTCGGCATGCGCCGACTGAAGTACGACCCGCTCGCGACCAACGCCGAACGCGACGCGACGGCGGCCCTCCTGCGCCAGGCCGGGCGCATACCCGAGGCGATCCTCCTCTACGAGGGACGAGCCGAGCACCCGTCGCTCGCGGGCGACGTGAAGGAGGCGACGCGCCTCGGATCGTCCTTCGTCCTTCGTGCGCTGGAGCGGATCGGGGTCCGCCTCGAGCCCGAGACCTGGCGTGCCTGTGCCGGCCATGCCGAGATGAAGGAACGTTGGTACGACGCGCTGCGCTGCCACGAGGTCTTGAAAGACGAGGCCGGAATCGCCCGCGTGCGGGAAAAGCTGCCGAATTTCAGGATCGCGGTCCCCGAGAACAAGAAGTAGACGACCCGGGCGCGACGGCGTGCCCGCGTCACTTCCCGTCCTGTTCGGGGTTGTCGCGCTCTTGCAGGTAGCGCGCCCGCGTCGCCACGATCTTCGCCTTGAGCGTCGAATCCGACTCCGTGCCGGTCGCGCGCGCGCGCCGATCGAGCGCGCGCTCGGCGACGTCGAGCGCTTCGAGCGCGCCACGGAAGTCGCCCTTGTACCGCCTGATCCCGGCGAGCCCGACGTGGGCGTCGGCGAAGTCCGGGTCGAGCGAGATCACCTCCTCGAGGAGGCGCTGTGCGTCCGTGTGCCCGTCGGCCCGATTGAGCGCGACGACGGCCTGCGCGAAAAGTTCGTCGGCGCGACCGGAGGCCTTGCGGGCCTCGAGCGCGTCCCTCGCCGCCACCTCCCGTTCGTCGCGCGGCGCAAGCAACGCCGCACGATCGAGGAAGGGCAGTGCCCGACGCGGTTCGCCCAGCGTGCGCCAGATCTCGACGCCTGCCTTGCGAACGTAGGCGTACTCGAGCGGGTCGCCGGGCGGACACCACTGCGCCGAGATCTCGTGGGCCGCCGCGGCCTCGGCGCTCTCGGCGAGGCCGGTGTGCGACACGGCGATGTTGTGATAGACGATCGAAAGATCGCGCCGATCCTTTCGGGAGACCGAGGTCCGATCGGTCACGCGGGAAATCGGCTCGCGCCGAGCCCCGATCCGCACGCGCTTGACCTCGAGCAGATCGCGATAGACACCGAGCGCGTCGGCGAATCGCGCGGTCGGGAGCGCCAAGTACGCATCGCCGAGTCCCGCGAGTATCGACGTGTCGCGGCGTCCGGCCGCAAGCGAGCGCGCGCGCTCGAGCAGCGCGACCGCCTCCTTCACGCGGGCGCCCGCCGATTCCTGCAGCCACGTCACCCACGCCCGCTCGCCGTCGCCCTTCGTGGGCACGACCGACGCCCGATCGCGCTCGCGCCGTGCCACGACGATCAGTTCGTGCGCGAGTCGATCGATTGCGCGCACGTGGCCGGAGTCGGCGGCGATCAACGCGCGGTTGAACGTCTCCTCGTCGCGCCAGTTCGCGGCGGTGCGCCACGACGCGAGGCCGAGTCCGGCCAGCACGGCCGCGAGCAGGCCGAACGCGGCGGCCCGCGGACGAACGCGCCGTACGACGAAGTCGGCGAGCAGGCCGACGATCACGAGCAGGGCGAGGCTCGGCAGATAGGCGAATCGGTCCTCGAAGACCGCGCCGATGGGAATCAGCTGGCTCACCGGGATCGAGAGCGCGACGAAGAGACCGAACGCGACGGACGCGGGTCCCGCGCGCCGACGGATCGCGGCGACCAGCACGAAGACGAGGCCGAGCGCGAGACCGAAGCCCGCGAGCACGTAGGCGAAGGGAATCGCGACCCGGGCCGACAGCACGGGATCGGACGAGCCGTCGCCCGAGAGCCCCGCAGGGACGAAGAGCTTCGCGGCCGTGCGGACGAGGGCCCCGGCGCCGATCGAGAGGCGCTCGACCACGTTGCGCCCCGCGAGCACGGCGTTGGCGCTCGTCGCGTCGAGGCCGCCGACCGCCGTGTAGCGCAGGACGATCCAGGCCGCGAATGGAGCCACGAGCGTCGCGTACGCGACGAACCGCACCCGCAGCACGTCGCGCACCCGCGCGCGACGGATCGCGGCGTCGAGGCAGAGCAGCACCAGCGGAAACGTCGCCGACGCTTCCTTCGACAGCAACGCGAGGAACCAGAGGAGCCCCGTGACGAGCGCGGCGGAGAGAGACGTCTCGCGCTCGCGCGTCCAGACCAGCACGGCGAGCAGGAGGAAGAGCGCGGCCATGAGATCGCCGCGCGCCACGATCCACGACACGGTTCCCGCGTGGACGGGGTGGGCCGCGAACGCGAGCGCCGTCGCGGCGACCAGCACCGGCCGCCGCGGAAAGACCCGCAACAGGACGGCCAGCAACGCCGTCGCCACGCTCGCATGCAGCACGAGGTTGACGAGATGGAAGGGAAAGGCGTCGACGGTCCCGCTGATCGCGGCTTGGAGCGCGAGCGAGATCGAAACGAGCGGGCGGTAGAGCCCGACGTCGTGCGACGCGCCCCCCCACGGCGAGCCGAGCATCGCGGGCACGCCGGCGATTCCCTTCGGGAGCGACGCGTTGTCGCGCAGGAGGATGGCGTCGTCCCAGACCCAGCCGTTGAACAGGACGCCTCCGTGGGCCGCCCACGCGACGGCGACGACGACGAGCGGCATCCACGGCGGGAGCGTGCCCGTCGGTCGGGGCGCGAGCGGAGCCTTCGGCGCGTCAGCGGTCATACGAGGGGGAACGGATCAGACGGGTGGGAGTTCCCGGGCGGGCGAGCGCGGCTCGCCCCCACCTGCGTCATTTGTCCATCGCCGCGGGCATGCCGCCGTCGACGCTCGGGGGGACGTAGTCCGGCCAGTCGTCGCGACCCGGGGGCTTGGGGCCGATCTTGTCGACGTCCATCTTGATCAGCTTGTCGTAGAAGCCGTCGAATTCCTTCTGCAGCTTCTTCCAGTCGTCTTCCGTGCTGATGTTCATCTCGCGCTT
>JANNRO010000226.1:0-4876 GCA_031401505.1 Planctomycetia bacterium | reverse complement strand
GGCGACGCGCGTCACCTCGGAGGCGAACGCCTTCAGTTGATCGACCATCCGGTTGACGATCTTGGAGACGCGGAGGTACTCGCCCCGCACGGGCTTGCCCCCGATCTCGGTGGGCATCTTGCGCGCGAGGTCGCCGCGCGTGACGGCGTCGACGACCATCGCGGCTTCGGTCATGGGGCGCACGAGATCGTCGATGACCGCGTTGACCGCTTCGGTGCACGCTTTCCAGTCGCCCGGCGCGCCCGGCAGCGACGCCCGCACCTTCAAGCCGCCCTGGGTCCGTACGGAGGAGCCGACGCGCGTCAGTTCGCCGCACAGCGCCTCGTTGCGCGCGGCGAGCGCGTTGAAGGCACGCGCCACGCCGACATCGATGCCCGCTCCGGCCTTCAAGCGGACTGTGAAGTCACCCGCATGGAGGGCCTCGAGCGCACGCACGAGCGGGGAGCCGGTCGTCGGGGTTGCTCGGCGGGCGATCGTCGGAGCCATGGGGAAGGCGTGTCCTCGGAGGGAGCGGATCGACGCAGCGTGCGGTCGGTCCGATCGCCCGCGTTGGCTCGGCACGCCGTACCGGACGGCGACGGGAAGGGCCCGCCGCCGCACGGCGATCGCCGGTTAGATGCCGGATCGGCGCGGAGGGTCCGTGATCTCCCGACGTCCCCGAGTCGAGTGCGACGACGCGGAGGGCTACACTCCCCGCCCATGAGGCCCCGTCCCGCCACTCGACCAACGAACAAGAGGCAAACGAAGTCGCCGCGCCGCATCGCGATCCTGACCGGTGGCGGAGATTGTCCCGGGTTGAACGCGGTCATCCGCGCGGTCGTCAAGACCGCCGAGAACGTCCACGGGTGGGAGGTCTACGGCGTTCGCGACGGCTTCGAGGGGTTTCTGGTCCCGGGCGGGCGAGGGATCTCGCGGCTCGATCGTCGGGACATCGCGGGCATCCTGCCCCAGGGAGGCACGATCCTCGGGGCCTCCAATCGCGTGAATCTGTGCGCCATCGACCGGGGCGGCCGGCTCGTGGATGAATCCCGCCGCGTCCCGAAGTTGCTTCGTTCGCTCGGCATCACGGGCCTCGTGCTCGTGGGCGGCGAAGGCACGCACCTCGCGGGCAAGCGACTCGCCGAACTCGGTGTCCCCGTCGTCGGCGTGCCGAAGACGATCGACAACGATCTTGGCGGCACCGACGTCACGTTCGGCTTCGACACGGCGGTCAACATCGCGTCGGAGGCCATCGACCGCCTCCACTCGACGGCCGCGAGCCATCACCGCGTCATGCTGCTCGAGGTGATGGGCCGCCACGCCGGCTGGATTGCGCTTCACGCCGGAATCTCGGGCGGGGCCGACGTGATCCTGATTCCCGAGATCCCGTTCGACGCCAAGCGCATCGCCGACCGGATCTCGTCGCGCATGCGCCACGGACGTCGCTTTTCGATCGTCGTCGTCGCGGAAGGGGCCACGCTCGGGGGCGGAGCACCGGTCTTTCGCACGGGCAAGGGCCTCGACCCCATCCGCGACCGGTTGGGCGGCGTGTCGGCGCTCGTCGCCGAAGAATTGGGCTCGATCTCGGGGATGTCGATCCGCAGCACGATCCTCGGTCACGTGCAACGCGGCGGAACACCCACCGCATTCGATCGCGTGCTCGCGACGCGCTTCGGCGTCCATGCGGTCGAGACGCTCGCGGCGGGGACGTCGGGCGTCATGGTTGCGCTCTCCGGCACCGAGATCGTGACCGTGCCGATCGCCGATGCGGTCGCGAAACTGAAGACCGTCGATCCGTCGGGTTCGGCCGTGCGCGCCGCGCGCGAGCTCGGCATCTCGTTCGGCGCGGTCGACGGCAGCGACGACGGGTACCTGGCCAAGCGCAGAATGTACGGCGCGCCGTGATCCGCACGAGCCCGATCGATCTCCATTGCCACACGAATCGATCCGACGGGAGCCTCGCACCCGGGGCACTCGTGGCGCTCGCGAACGACGTCGGGCTCGAGGCGATCGCGATCACCGATCACGATACGACGGCCGCGTTCGACGACGCGACGGCGGCGGGGCGCACGCTCGGCGTAGAGGTCCTTCTCGGCGTCGAAATCACGGCCCGCTTTCCGGGGCGTGCGATGCACCTCCTGGCGTACGGCTTCGACCGGCGCGATCCCGGGTTCGTCGCGATGCTCGAGGAAATCCTGAGAGGTCGCGAGCTGCGCAATCCCCGCATTCTCGACCGTCTTGCGGCGCTCGGCGTCCCCGTCACGATGGAAGAAGTGCGAGCCGAGGCCGTCGGGGACGTGATCGGTCGCCCGCACATCGCGCTGGCGCTTCGCCGCCGGGGCTACGTTCCCGACACGAAGGCCGCGTTCGCGCGCTACCTGAAGGACGGCGGCCCCGCCTTCGTCGCGTCCGATTCGGTCGAACCGGCGGAGGTCGTCGCGACGGTGCGCCGCGCGGGCGGCACGACGGTCATCGCGCATCCGAAGCAGTTGCGCATCGACACCGCCGGCAAGTACGCGACGCTGGTCAAGGAACTCTCCCTGGCGGGGCTGGGCGGCCTCGAGGTCGATCATCCGAGCCAGAAGCCCGACGAACGGGCGATGTTCCGTCGACTCTGCGACGAGCACGGGCTGGTCGCGAGCGGTGGCAGCGACTTCCACGGCGACTCCAAGCCCGACATCAGATTGGGCGTGGGCGACGGGACGATCGCGATGACCTACGAGACGTACGAGGCGCTGCTCGCCCGCTGCGCTGCGGCGCACTGATCGGGACCCCGTGAGCTTCAGCTTCGCGCTCGTCCGCTGTCTGCCCCGCAAGGCCGTCTCCCGAGCGCTCGGTTTCCTCTCCGAACTGCCGATGCCGCGTCTGCTGCTCGAGCCCGTGCTCGCGGCCTATTCGAAGGGCTTCGGCGTCGATCTGGCCGAAGCGGCGCGCCCGCTCTCGGCGTACGCGAGTTTCAACGACTTCTTCACGCGCGAACTTCGCCCGGGCCTGCGCCCGATCGACGCCGACAGGGCGTCGGTCGTTTCGCCGGTGGACGGCCGCGTCTACATGTCGGGCTCGGTCGAGAACGGCACGATCCTCCAGGTGAAGGGCGTGCCCTACGCGGTCGCCGAGCTGCTCGGCTCGGCCGACGACGCTCGGCCGTTCGAGGGCGGATCGTTCGTGACGGCATATCTCTCGCCCAAGGACTACCACCGCATCCATTGGCCGCTCGACGGCTTCGTCGATCGCCTGCGCCACCTCCCTGGCGACCTGTGGCCGGTCAACGACACGGCGCTCGCGCGCGTTCCCCGGCTCTTCGCCCGCAACGAGCGCGTCGCGATCCTCGGACGCACGTCCGCGGGCCACCCCTTCGCATTGGTTCCGGTGGGGGCGTTGAACGTGGGATCGATCCGGCTCGCGTTCCACCCGATGCGGACGAACCGGGGTCGGACGGCGGTCCCGCGCACGATTCGATTCGACGCGCCCATCGCCGCCGTGCGCGGCGCCGAGGCCGCTCGATTCGCGTTCGGCAGTGCGGTGGTCCTGCTGGTCTCGAGGGCCGCCGGTCGCCTCGCCGAGCCGGCCCCCGGGACCGTCGTCCGACTCGGGACGCCGATCGGGCGAATCCTCCCGAGTTAGCGCTGGATCGCGATGCCGCGGATCGGCGACACGCCGGGCAGCGTGCCGACGCTCGCGAGCAGTCCCGTCGTCAGGTTCACGACGAACAGGCGGGTGGTCAGCTCCGTCAGCACGGTTCCCGCTGCGTAGGTCCGACCGCCGGGAGGAGCGACGTCGAGCGACGCCGAGAGGCCCGGCGTCAGCGTCACGCCGAGCGCCCCGACCGTGTTGAGGGTGCCCGCGTCGGGCAGGTTCTGCGTCGCGAGGATGTTGAGCGTCGAGTCGATGCCGTAGAGCAGCGTCGACGCCGTTCCCGCGTTCCCGGTCGAGCCCGACGCGACGACGTTCGGGTTCGCGCCGAAGTTCACGTCTGCCGCGGCGTAGGCCAGCGCGGTGTCCGTGGAGGCGAGCGTGCCGTTCGGATTGAGCCTAAGGTTCTGATCGGCGTCGCTGGTGACGCGGATGACGTCGGTCGACGGATTGAATTCGAAACCGAAGGCGGTCCCCGACAGCACGAACGCGCCCGGGGCGCCGATCGCCGTCGCGACGCCCGTGGCCGTCACGACCGTGTAGAGACGGCTCGTGCTGCCGAGCAGGAAGAGTTCTCCCGTCGCGGGGCGCATGTCGATGCCGAGCACGTCTTCCCCGGGCGCGAGGCCGGTGATCGCGACCGGCGGCACGAGCGCGACCGACGGATTCTCCGACGTCACGACCAGGAGGTTGTTGGCGGCGTCCACGACGAAGATCGTCACCGTGACCTCGGGCAGCACGGTGAGGCCTACGACCGTCGCGCCACCCGCGATCGTGCCGACGAGCGACGTCGCACCCGTGCCGAGGGAGACGCGATGGAACTGTGACGTGACCGCCGCCGGAACGGTCAACGACGCGTACGCCTCGCCGGTCGAGCCGACGATGTCGAAGCCGACGAGCGGTCCGGTCCCCGCTCCGAGCAGGCCGACCGTGTTCAGCGTCCCGTTGTTCGGAGGATTCTGCAGGACGAGGACGTCGAGGTCCGAGTCGATGCCGAAGAGCTGTGTCGACGTCGCGCCCGGTACCGCATTCGTGTATGCCGACGCCACCACGTTCGGGTTCGCGCCGAAGTTGACGTCGAGCGGGGCGTACTGGAGCGCCGTGTCGGTGCCCGACAGCGTCCCGTCGTTGGGATTGATCCGGAGGTTCTGATCGGTGTCGCTCACGATGCGGAGACGATCGACCGTGGGGTTGAAGGCGACGCCGAAGGCGGTTCCCGACAGCGTGAAGGCGCCGGCGAAACCGATCGCCGTCGCGACGCCCG